>NZ_JBIGIN010000051.1:0-26971 GCF_043558715.1 Scandinavium sp. M-37 | reverse complement strand
AGATCGCGATGCGCCTGCTAGGGCGCGGCTGGTAACAGAGCCTTATAGGCGCACATGAAAAACCTCCGGCTATGCCGGAGGATATTTATTTGCCTTCTTTTCGAAACTGCTCACAAAAACGGCACAACCCTTTTGCCTGATTTGTCATTTCGTTCTATATGACTAGTCATGAAATTTAAATGACTAGTCATATAGACGGAGAGCAATGATGAACAAACTGCCGAAGGATTTTTTGTGGGGTAACTCGGTATCCAGTATGCAGACCGAAGGCGCATGGAACGAGGGCGGAAAAGGCAAATCGGTGTATGACATTCGCGAGCCGAGCGAATTTGCGTCCGACTGGAAAGTGGCCACGGATTCCTACCATCGTTATGAAGAAGACTTTGATTTGATGCAGGATTTGGGCATGAACTGTTACCGCTTCCAGATTTCGTGGAGCCGTATCTGCCCTACCGGTGATGGCGCGTTTAACCAGGAAGGTATCGACTTTTATCATCGCTTTATCGATGCGCTGATTGCCCGCGGCATTGAGCCGATGATCTGCCTGTACCACTTCGACATGCCGCTGGCGCTGGCCGAAGAGTACAACGGCTTCAATGACCGCCGGGTGATGGACGCGTTCGTCCGCTACGGCAAAAAGATGATCGACTGCTATGGCGACAAGGTGAAGTACTGGCTGACCTTCAACGAGCAAAATATTTTCCACATGCCGATTGCGTTCCGTATTTCGGGCTACATGCGCGGGGACGAAACGCTGCGCGAGCTGTATGAAGTGCAGCATCACACCATGGTGGCACACGTGCAACTGACGCAGTATCTGCATCAGACCAAACCGGGCAAGCTGATGGGCGGTATGCTGGCACATCAGCTGATTTATCCGGCGACCTGCAAACCCCGTGATATTTTCTGCGCTCAGCAGTTTGATGAATTCCTCAATCAAAACCTGCTGCGCGTGTATGCGGGTGAGGGCTACAGCCCGGAAGTGATGGCGGTCGTGAAGCGTGAAGGTTTCGACGATATCTATCGTGAAGACGATTTGGCGCTGATAGCGCAAAACAAAAATGACTACATGGCGTTCAGTTATTATGCCAGCCGCACGCTTGACAGCGACCCGATCCCAGAGGGCTGCGCGGTAAATTACTATCTGCAATACGGCGACAAAAATAACCCTTACCTGGAAGCTACCGAGTGGAACTGGCAGATCGATCCGCTGGGTTTCCGCACCATCATCACCCGCTACTACAACGACTGGCGTCTGCCGGTGTTCCCGATTGAAAACGGGATTGGGGTGATCGAGTCCTGGGACGGCGAAAACATGATCGCCGATGACTACCGCATCGCCTACCACCGCGACCATATCAACGCCATGAAAGAGGCAATTTTTGAGGATGGTGCAGAGGTGATTGGCTACCTCGGGTGGGGACTGATCGACATTCTCAGCTCGCAGGGCGATATGCGCAAACGCTACGGCGTGGTGTACGTCAATCGCGAAAACCACGATCTGAAAGACTTGAAACGCGTGCCGAAGAAAAGCTACGCATGGTTGAAACAGGCGATCCACAGTAACGGCGAAGAGATGTAAGGCACAGGTGCCAGGTCGATTCTGGGATACGAGTGAGTCAAAAAAGGGTTCTGCACATGTCTGATAACGTTACATCCAGTATGCAGTCTTTTACCGATCGCTTTGTGGAGTTTTCGGCGCGAATCGCGAACCAGGTTCACCTGCGTTCGCTGCGCGACGCGTTTGCCGGTGTCATGCCGATTTTCATTCTGGCAGGTCTAGCTGTACTGGTGAACAACGTGGTGTTCCCCTGGATTTTTGAAGGCGATACGCTGGTGCGCTTCAAAGTCTGGGGGGAGGCGATTATCAACGGCACACTGAATATCGCGGCACTGCTGATAGCGCCGATGATCGCGTGGTCGTTGGCGCGTAACAAAAACTTCGGTAACCCGGTTTCGGCCGTCGTCATCGCCCTGTGTAGCTTCATTATTATGATGCCGATGCAGGTCGATATGGTGCCGGTCGGCGGGAAGGTGGCGGTGAGTCTGACCTCCATCCTGACCTTCGCAAACATTGGTTCTACCGGGATTTTCGCCGGGGTGATTATCGGTCTGCTGTCGACGGAGATTTTTATCCGCATCGCGCAGTTCAAACGCCTCGAGATTAACCTTGGTGAAAACGTGCCGCCTGCGGTGAGTCAGTCCTTTTCCTCACTGCTGCCGACGATCATTACGCTGTCGCTGTTTGCGGTGTTCGCGGCATTGCTCAACAACCTGCTGCACACCGATCTGATCCACTTGATCACCACCCTGATTCAGCAGCCGCTCCGGCTGATCAACACCAGCCTGCCGGGCACGATTTTTATCTATAGCTTTGGCAACTTCCTGTTTACGCTGGGGATCCATCAGTCGGTGGTCAACAGCGTGGTGCTGGAACCGTTCCTGCTGATTAATACCAACGAGAACATGCTGGCGTATGCCGCAGGGCAGCCTATCCCGCACATCATCAACAATATCTTTGTGCCGACCTTTGGTATGGTTGGCGGCACCGGCAGCACTCTCTCCCTGCTGATTGCTATCTTCCTGTTCTCGCGGCAGAAAGCATCAAAACAGGTGGCGCGTCTGGCCATCACCCCGGGGCTGTTTAACATCAATGAGCCGGTGATTTTCGGCCTGCCAATTGTGTTCAACGTGCCGCTGATGATCCCGTTCGTGCTGCTCCCCGCGATGGGCATCTTCTTTGCCTGGATGTGTACTACGCTGGGATTGATGTCGCGCTGTGTGGTGATGATCCCCTGGACAACCCCGCCGGTCCTCAGCGCCTGGCTGGCTACCGCCGGGGACTGGAGGGCGGTGGTGGTTCAGTTGATAATCATCGTCTTTGGTGTATTCTTCTACCTGCCTTTCCTCAAGATTTCTGAGCGGGTGGCCTTAAGAAACAATGGGATAAACGAATAACTAAGGAACGGGCAATGGCGGCGAAATACCTCACTATCGCGCGGGAAATTAAGAAGCGAATCATCAGTCAGCGGTATCCCGCCAGCTCGCCGTTGCCCGACCAGTTTGCGCTGGCGGCGGAGTTTCAGACCAGCCGGATGACCATTCAGCAGGCGATTCGCCAGCTGATTGTTGAAGGGTTGATTTATACGCGTCAGGGGCAGGGCACCTTTGTGCGCAAGAATTTCCTCCAGCTTTCCCAGTGGGATTTACCCGGCAGCGATTACTTCGGAGCGACCAAAACCTGGGAGCACCTGGGCACGGTCAGCAGCCAGGTAGTGCGGTTTGAGCTACGTTTTCCCAACGAAAAAGAGCAGGCTTCATTGCTGATCAATGCCGATGCGCCGGTGTACGATTTCGTTCGCCTGCGGCTGTTGAACGGCGAACCGATGTCACTGGACTCGACCGTCATGCCGGTCAATCTGGTGCCCGGTCTCAATAAAGGTCATCTGGAAAGCTCAGTGTTTCAGTATGTCGAAACCCTGGGGCTGAAGATTATGGGGTCGTATCGCGTGGTGCGGGCCATCAAACCCGGCGAGCTGGAGTTGCAGCATTTGGTGTGCGAAGCAGGCGACCCGGTGCTGGAAGTCGAACAGGTGATTTATCTGGAAGACGGCACACCGCTGGAGTATGCCCACTGCCATTATCGCTACGATCACGGCGGTATTGTTATCGTCAATAACGGCTAATATTTTTCGTTGCGACAAAAATGCGACAATAAAAAAGGCGGATTCCTCAGAACCCGCCTTTTTCGTATTCAGCGTTCAGCTATGCTCAGCTATCAGTTCAAACGAACTGGCATCCCGGAACGGTTCTGCACGGCCTGATCGACCACGTTGGTGTCCACATCTGCCTGACCGGTAACGGCCTGCACAGCTTTGTTCAGCGTAATCGGCACGATTTCACCGCCGTTGAACTGCGCATCAGTGGTGGACAGCGGGTTGTGTACTTCAATATAGCGGCTGCCGTCTGGCTCAGTGGTCGCTTTCACTGGCTCATCAATGAACTGCACGCGGGTGCCTACTGGCACGTTCTGGAACAGGAACTTGATGTCCTCGTTACGCAGACGCACACAGCCGTGGCTTACACGCAGGCCGATACCGAAGTTTGCGTTGGTGCCGTGGATAGCGTACAGACGACCGATATACAGGGCATACAGACCCATCGGGTTATCCGGGCCCGCCGGAACGACGGCTGGCAGTGGGTTACCGGCGGCAACGTATTCCGCATGCATTTTGGCCGTTGGCGTCCAGGTTGGACCGGCTTTCTTACGCTCAACTTTAGTGGTCCAGTTGATAGGGGTATCTTTACCCAACTGGCCGATACCGATTGGCAACACGATAACGGTGTTGGTGCCCGCCGGGTAGTAATACAGACGCATTTCGGCGCTGTTGATAACGATGCCTTCATGTACGGTGTCAGGCAGGATCAGCTGCTGCGGGATGTTCAGCACGGTACCGCCTTTCGGCAGGTAAACGTCCACGCCCGGGTTAGCTTCGGTCATGTTGGATAAGCCCATCTGATACTGCGCAGCGAAGTACTCGAGCGGCTGCGTGTTTCCTTCAGGGATGGTGACGACCTGGTTCTGACCAATCAGACGGCTACCGTCAGTTGGCAGAGGATAGGTAACAGCCGATGCAGTATTGCAAAAGCCCATAACGGCAAGTGCTGCCGCGAAAAGCGTAGATATTTTCATTTTCATTTTATGCGAAGTATCGGTGCCACGCAGGCAGCAGTTGTTGGAGAATTGGAACCCGTAATGGGAGCGCATTATAGGTGTATTCTGCGCCACAAGGAAATCAGATGTGGACGATACCACATATTTTTCACCCACTGATAGCATCCTGGCAGCCAGGTTGATGCACGTGCAAGGCGATTTTTATTCCTAATTGTGCCAAAATAGGCCGTTTGTCACATCTTTTTAGGATACGCCCGTGTTAGTTACCAGCAACGTCACCATGCAGTTCGGCAGTAAGCCGCTATTCGAAAACATCTCCGTGAAATTTGGCGGCGGCAACCGTTACGGCCTGATTGGCGCCAACGGAAGCGGAAAATCCACCTTTATGAAAATTTTGGGGGGCGACTTAGAGCCGACCCTCGGCAACGTTTCGCTCGACCCGAACGAACGTATCGGTAAGTTGCGCCAGGACCAGTTCGCCTTCGAAGAGTTCTCGGTGCTCGATACCGTTATCATGGGCCACGCCGAACTGTGGGAAGTGAAACAGGAACGCGACCGCATCTACGGCCTCGCGGAAATGAGCGAAGAGGACGGCTATAAAGTTGCCGACCTCGAAGTGACCTACGGTGAAATGGACGGCTATTCTGCGGAATCGCGCGCCGGTGAACTGCTGCTCGGCGTGGGTATTCCGCTGGAACAGCATTACGGCCCAATGAGCGAAGTCGCACCGGGCTGGAAGCTGCGTGTCTTGCTGGCGCAGGCCCTGTTCGCCAATCCTGATATTCTGCTGCTCGATGAACCGACGAACAACCTGGACATCGACACCATTCGCTGGCTGGAAAGCGTGCTTAACGAGCGCAACAGCACCATGATCATCATCTCGCACGACCGTCACTTCCTGAACATGGTCTGCACCCATATGGCCGATCTGGACTACGGCGAGCTGCGTGTTTATCCGGGCAACTATGACGACTACATGACCGCGGCGACTCAGGCGCGTGAACGTCTGCTGGCCGATAACGCCAAGAAAAAAGCGCAGATTGCTGACCTGCAATCCTTCGTGAGCCGCTTTAGTGCCAACGCCTCTAAATCTCGTCAGGCCACCTCGCGTGCCCGTCAGATTGACAAAATCAAGCTGGACGAAGTGAAAGCCTCCAGCCGTCAGAACCCGTTCATTCGTTTCGAGCAGGACAAGAAACTGTTCCGTAACGCTCTGGAAGTTGAAAAACTGACTAAAGGCTTTGATAACGGCCCGCTGTTTAAAGACGTCAACCTGCTGTTAGAAGTCGGCGAGAAGCTGGCGATCCTCGGGACCAACGGCATCGGTAAATCGACCCTGTTGAAAACCCTGGTTGGGGATTTAACCCCGGATAGCGGCAGCGTGAAGTGGTCTGAAAACGCCAAAATTGGTTACTACGCTCAGGATCACGAATACGAATTCGAAAACGATCTCACCGTGTTTGAGTGGATGAGCCAGTGGAAGCAAGAAGGCGATGACGAGCAGGTGGTACGTAGCTTCCTCGGACGTCTGCTGTTCAGCCAGGACGACATCAAAAAACCGGCGAAAGTGCTCTCCGGTGGTGAGAAAGAACGCATGCTGTTCGGTAAGCTGATGATGGAAAAACCGAACATTCTGGTGATGGATGAACCAACCAACCACCTGGATATGGAATCTATCGAATCGCTGAACATGGCGCTGGAAATGTATCAGGGCACCCTGATCTTCGTTTCCCACGACCGTGAATTCGTATCGTCTCTGGCGACGCGAGTGATTGAGTTGACGCCAGAGCGCGTGATCGACTTCAGCGGCAACTACGAAGATTACCTGCGCAGCAAAGGTATCGACGGCTAAATGTCTGCGGTTCCATCATAAAAAAACGCCACGCGGTATGACCGTCGTGGCGTTTTTTTTGCCCCTCCCAGCCGGGAAGGGCAGAGCGCTATCAGTTCAACGGCCACTCGCTCGCCGCTTCACCGTTAATCAACAGCTGGCGTTTCTCACCTGCCGGTAAGGTTACCTTCAGCGTGCTCCATGCCGGGCGGTAATCGCCGTGCGGGTTGAAGGTCAGGTTGATGGTGCTGCCGGAACAGGCCATTTCCCAGTCCAGCCACAGGGCGTTCCCGTCTTTGTAACCCCAGGTTTCGCCGTCATCTTCAAACAGCATGCCGCGCTCAGATCCCACGCCTTTCAGCGGGAACAGCTTCAGTTCACGGCTGTCATCGGCAGCCGCACTGACGTGCTTGATCCTGTCGCTCAGCGGCAGTCCTGCCCCGGCGCGTACCAGCAGCGGCAGTTTTTCCAGCGGGGCATCGACGGTGATCCACTGCCCGCCGGAGAACCACTCCCCGGTATAGAAATCATACCAGCCGGTTTCGTTGGCGGGCAGCCAAACCGGGCGTTGACGCTGACCCTGCTCCACTACGCTTGCCACCAGCAGATCGCGCCCGAGCATAAAGTCATCGCACTCTTCAAAGGTCTGCGCGTCATGCTCGTGATCGAGGAAGGTTGGGCGCAGCATCGGCTCGTCGTCGGCGTGTGCCTGCCACAGCAGAGTGTAGAGATAGGGCAGCAGACGATAGCGCAGCTCCACCGCACCGCGGATAGCCGGGGTGACGCCCGGGTACATCCACGGCTCGTTGACGGTGTGATCGTCATTCCACGAGTGGATAGTAAAGCGCGGATGCATTACGCCGTTTTGTACCCAGCGCACAAACAGTTCGGCGTCAGGCTTATCGCCGGAGAAACCGCCCACATCGTGGCCGACGTTAAACAGGCCGGAAAGGCTCATGCCTACGCCCATGCGAGTGTTGTAGCGCAGCGTCTGCCAGTTGGTGCGGTTATCGCCGCTCCAGGTCTGCACATAGCGCTGCATCCCGGCGCAGCCGGAACGGGAGATCAGGTACGGACGTTTTTCCGGGGCAAAGCGCTGTTGCGCTTCCATCGAGGCGCGCATCATCAGCAGCGGCATCACCGGACGCACATGCTTGATCGCGATTTCCTGACCGAAGCCGTGGCAGCGGGCTTCGCCGTCCCATACTTCGTATTCGTTATTGTCGTTCCAGGTCGAATCGATGCCCATTTCCAGCAGCTGGGTGGTGACGCCTTCCTGCCACCAGTCGACGGTCGCCGGGTTGGTGAAGTCGAGGTGCGAGCCTTCGTCATCCCAGAACACAGAACGCTCTGGCGCGTCAGCTTCTGAATCGCGCACGAACAAGCCTTTCTCCGCCACTTCGTTATAACGCGGATGATCCTGCAACAGGCATGGCTTGATATTCGCCGCCAGCTTCAGGCCCGCGTCGTGGAAGGCCTGACTCATGACTTTTGGCTGCGGCACCTTGTCGTAGTTCCAGTTGAATACGTAGCGCTTGCCGTTGATCGAGGTATAGCCCGACGAGAGCTGGAACGAATCGCAGGGGATCGCGTGCTCGTCGCACAGGCGGATAAAGTTCATCAGCTGGTTTTGCGCGTCCGGGGCATCGGTGTAATGCATGGTCGAGCCGCTGTAGCCGAGGCTCCATTTCGGGCCAAACAGCGTTTTCCCGGTCAGGCGCACGAAGGATTTGGTGATATCCAGCACCCGTTTGCCGGTGAACAGATAGTAGTCGATATCACCCGCTTCGGCCTGCCAGCGGCGATAGGCGGTGTGGTAGTTGTCGAGTTCGTTACCCAAATCAAGCCAGCTGCTGCTCAGGTTGTCATAGAACAGGCCGACGCTCACGTCTTCGCGGCGGGTAATGGTGAACGGAATATGCTTGTACAGCGGGTCGGTGCTGGCGGCGTTATAGCCCATCGCATCGAGGTTACGCATTTCGAAACGCTTCCCGGTACGCTGCAAATCGCCTGCTTTTTCGCCGAGGCCATAGAAGCGTTCGTCTTTCTGCCGCTTCAGATAGTGGGCCACGCCGTCGCCGTGCGCATTCACCAGATAAGCACTGGTCGGACGGTCGCCGGTCAGGTACTGCCAGTCGCCTCCGTCGTTACGGTAATGCCATTCCAGCCACAGCGGCTGGTGGACGGTAACGCGCAGCTGCGACGTGCTGATGGTCAGCTGGTCGTCCTGCTTCTCCAGCGTCCAGGCGGGCAGACCGAAACCGGACACGTCATCGCGCGAGCGGCCTTCCCACGGCACATCCTGGTCGGGGGCAATGCTCCAGGTTTTGTCGAGCGCCAGCTTGCCCTGACGTTTGAGCAGCACGCGGAACAGGTTTTCTTCCAGCATGTACAGGCACAGCGTGTGCTGGCCATCGACGGTCAGTTCGACGTGATGCGCGGATTGTTTTTCGAAGGTCCAGTGTTTAAGCGTTTTCATAAATAATCAAACCTGTTATCAGGCGCGCTTGGCGCGACGTTCAGCAATAAAGGCAATCAGGAATACAGCGCCAATCAGGTCAAAGAAGCCCATGGCGATAAACAGTGGGTTGAAGCCAATCTTGTCGGCGGTCACCCCGATAATCAGAGAGAAGATGAAGCTCGCGATCCACGCCGCGGAGCCACGCATCCCGTTGACGGTGGCCATCTGGCCCCGGTCGAACGACTCCACCACCAGCGCGCTCAGCATGCAGGAGATTATCTGGTGACCGAAGCCACCGATGGAGATCAGGGCAATCGCCACGTACGGGTTGCTGGTGAAGGCCATCATTGCCAGGGAGAGCATCAGGAACGCGCCGGACACCGATGAGGCGACGACCGCATTCACGCGGGTGAAGCCGAAGAAGCGCACGTACAGTTTGGTCAAATAACCGCTGGCAACGCTACCGAGGTCGGCGGCCAGAAACGGCAGCCAGGCAAACAGCGCAATCTGTTTCAAATCCATGCCGTAGGTTTTGGCCAGATACAGCGGTACCCAGAAACTCATCACCGCCCAGGCCGGTTCCGCCATAAAGGCTGGAATGGCAATCCCGTAGAAGCGTTTGTTTTTACTGATATTGCTCAGGGCTTTGAGGAACGGCAGTTTCACCGCTGGCGGTTCGTTATCCTGCTGGATGTAGGCCAACTCTTCCTTGCTCAGGTTCGGGTGCTGTTCCGGGTTGTGATAGAACAGCCACCACAGCACCACCCAAATCAGCGCCAGGAAACCGGTAAACATAAAGGCACCCTGCCAGCCGAAGGAGGCGTGGGCGAAATAGATGATAGGCGGGGCCAGCATCGCGCCGATGGAGAAGCCCACACCCGCCCAACCGGCGGCGACAGGGCGCTCCGATTTCGGGAACCACTCGCCGATGGTTTTGGCGTTGGCTGGCGTTGCCGCCGCTTCCGATGCCCCCATACCAAAGCGCAGCAGGGCGATGTGCAACCAGCTCCCGGCCCCGGCATGGGCGATACAGGCCACAGCCCACAAGCAGGCGCAGATCATAAACCCGAGCTTGAGGCCGATAACATCAATCAGCCAGCCGCAGAGAGGCTGGAAAATGGTGTAGGCAATCTGGAAGGCACCGACAATCCAGGAATATTGTTCCGTGGTAATGCCGAGTTCAGTTTTCAGCTCCGGGGCAAGGATGCCCAGAGAGTTACGTGTAATGTAGTTAACGGTCACGCCCAGAAGGAAAAGGACCAGCACCCACCAGCGCAGGTTTTTCACCACGCGGCGCGTTTTGCTGACCGTCAGCTCGTTATTAACACCTTGGCTCATAGAAATCTCCACAAGACGGTTTGTAGGGGGGAAGATGACGCTCGCAAGGCGCGAGTTGTCATACCGGTTTTTATATTTTATTGAAACCTAATGGTTTTCTTTTAGTAAGCTTCCGGATAACTAGTATGGAAGTTGTCAGGCCAATTAAGGGTAGGGCACAAAAATCAGCCGTAACAGTGCATTTTGTGCAAGTTTTTTCATGAGCCAGCGGTATACTCCCTTTTAATTAATTTTACCCCCTTGAACAGCGGGGAAATAGCTCGTGAAAATTCTTTCATTTGCAAAGTGGAGGTAGATCACAAATTGGATAAAAAGCTGAAAATTGCCGAAATCGCGACGCGGACCGGGCTGTCGGCCAGCACCGTTTCCCGTGTGCTGGCGGGCAAAGCCAATACCAGTGAAAAGGCGCGTGAACGGGTGCTGACCTGCGCCCGCGAGCTGGGCGTGATGGACGGTATGGCCGCCGGAAGAATGCTGCTCAATAGCCTGATTGTGTTTGCCCCGCAGCGTGCGTTTGACGAGCGGTCCGACATCTTTTATTACCGCGTCATTCAGAGCATCAACAAAGCGCTGTCGTCCCATGAGGTGCGGCTGCGTTACTGCGCCCTGGAAGAAAACGACAGTGACGCCAACCTGTTTATGGCCCGGATGAATGAAGGCGAAACCCAGGCGGCCATTTTGCTCGGGATAGACGATCCGCACATTCATGACCTGGCGGCTGATTTTGCTAAACCGTGCGTGTTGATTAACTGCCGCGACGAACGGATGCGATTGCCGTCGATCGCCCCCGATCACCGGCTGATCGGCCAGTTTGCCGCCCGCTATCTGTTCGACATGGGCCATCGGGCGGTGGTCAACGTGATGTGTCTGCGCCGCTACACCATGGATCTGCGCCTGATGGGCATTCGTGAGGCGTGGAAGAATGGCAACCTGCGTTTTCAGGATGCGCGTGATTTGATTACCGTCCCGAGCTTTAGCGCCAAAGAAACAGAAGAAAAAGTCGGCGGGTGGCTGGATGCACAAGGAGAAAAGCCCCTGCCGACGGCGTTTTTGGTCGGGGGAGATTTCATGGCGGCGGGTACCATCAAAGCGTTGCAACAGCGCGGGCTGCGGGTGCCACAGGATGTGTCGGTCATGAGCATCGATGGCTTTAACCTGGCGGCCATTCAGGACGTACCGCTGACGGCTGTCCATGTGCCGCGAGATGAGCTGGGCACCGAAGCGGTACAGATGCTGCAACAGCGCCTGATTCGCCCGGAAGCGCCGGGCGGGTCACTGCTGCTGCACGGCACGCTGGTGGTGCGGGAATCGGTGCGGCGGATACGCCCAGGAACGCGACGTACCGCCGTAGAACGAGAAGGGTTGTACGACGATTAAACGTCCATCCCCAGCGCACGTTTACCGTGAATGTTCAGGTCGGCGAGGGTGAAGCGGTCTTCCCAACGGGCTTCATAATCTTCCGGCGGGAAGTCGCCTGGCGACGCGCCGTTCTCCAGTGCGACTTTCACTTTCTGCGCGTAGGCGAGGTTTTTGGCGCACATTGGCGCCGCCGGGATATACATCACGTTGCCCCAGCCCTGCTGGTCGGTCACCGGCGCGACGGAGTGGATAACGTCACAGTGCCACCACACCGAGTCACCCGGCTCCAGCGCCGGAATCGAGGTCAGGGCTTTGATCAGCAGCGGGTGCCACTGTTCGGAAATCGGCAGCACACGGCCCGGTGCCACGCCGCAGAGTTCGTCTTCCGGTACATCGTCCAGCAGCGGACGCAGCAGTATATAGGCCATCGCTTCCGGGACTGGCACCACATGCAGCAACCCCTGATCCGGGATCATCTCTGACAGCGCCGTCCAGCCCTGGAAAGTGCGGAACACCGAACATTTGGTGGTTTTCGCAACGGTGTACTCCTCGACGTCGGTACGGTGCGCCGCATCCCACGGATCGAAATGGGTAAAATCACCGTTGAACACATTGGCGAACACCTGCTGGTAGGCGGGGAGCAGCCAGCGCTCCAGCGCCCCGGAATCGGTATGCGCGCCAAGACCTTTCGAAGTGGTGCCCGGCGGACGACGACGAATACGGTCGGGGTAAATCACGCTGACGTCCGGGTCAAACCACTGTTTGCCTTCGCTTTCAAAGCGCCACAGCCGGTTCAGGAATGACTGCACCGAGGCCATCTCATGACTCTGGCGGGCCTGCATTTGCGCCTGCGACCAGTAGATCGGGTAGATCTCAGGTCGCGACGCGGTCAGGGTGCCGAAGAAGTTATCCCCCGGGCCTTTGTACACCTCATCAAAATGATTGCGGTCGAGATAATCAAGCATTGAGCGATCCCAGCCCAGCGCCGTTTCACGCGGGAAATGGCCTTTGATCACCGCGCAGCCGCGACGTTTGATCTGCGCACGTTGGGCCTCGGTCACATTGCCGCGGGCGATATCGTCGTATGCCACCACGGGCCACACCGGTTTGCCGCTGGCTTTCAGGGCATCAATCTCTGCCACCCGGGCTTCGATATGCGCCGTCAACCGGTCGAAAACGGCCTGCACGTCACCTATTTGTGCACGCAGCGCTTTTTTCATTTCACGGATGGCCGCTGGGTGGTCGGCGGGCAGGGCTGAATGGGTAAAGGAATGCGCCATGATTGACCTCTCATTCTTTCATTCGAAAGTGATTTAACTTACAAATGATACTTTAAGTTAAAAATAGGTTAATGCAAGTTAAAAAACTTGATGCGATCCACAATCCGGGAAAGTTGATTCAGTGGGGTAAGGGAAAGACCGGAGCGGGGTGCTCCGGTGGAGTATCAGGCGTCGAACGGGGAGGCGTTGTCCAGCACGGCCTGAATGACATTCAGTGCGCCGTCGTGGTTGTTGTCATCGGTCTGATAGCGGGCGATGGCTTTGATGCTGTCGGCGGCGTTGGCCATGGCGAAGGAGTATTTCACCAGTTTCAGCATTTCGGCGTCGTTGCCGCTGTCGCCGATGCCGACACATTCCTGCGGCGAAAGCTGCCAGTTTTTCAGCAGGCGGCTGATACCATTGGCTTTATGCAGGCCGGGGATAATCAAATCGACGAAGCCGAAACCGCTGGTCACGGGCTTCATGATCCCATCGAGCGAGACGTGCAGCGCATCAATCAACTGCGGGATTTCACTGTCTGGCAGGTTCAGCGAGAACTTGAAAATCTTGTCGTCAATCTGCTGATAATCAGCAATTGGTTTCAGGCGATGGTAGTGTTTCGACATCAGTTGGACGAACGCTTCCGGCGCTTTATCACTGACGTAGGCGCTTTCCAGGCCGCAGGCGACAAAGTTGAGCTGCGGGTCTTTCAGCAGTTCACCGATAACTACCTGGGATTCATGCCGGGTCAGTTCGCCGTGGAACAATTCCTGGCCGTGCTGGTACACCAGCGCACCGTTTTCGGCAACGAAGGAAATTCGATCGCGGATTTCAGGGAAGAAGGAAATGAGCTGGTAATACTGATTACCGCTGGCAACGACGAACTCAATGCCGCGCTGCTGTAGCTGCTGGAACTGCGCCAAAAAGCGTTCACGAGAGTACTGCTTGGCATCATTAAGAAAAGTTCCGTCCATATCTGTGACGATAACTTTAACGGTCATACATTGAGCTCCTGAATATTACTGCGACCAGCAACATTCTAAGTACAATGTGACGAGAACCACAAACTCTTTTTGCCCGGCGGCGCGTGGCTTGCCAGGCCTACAAAATCGATTCCGTAGGCCAGGTTAGCCACGCGCCGCCGGGCATTTATCGCCTTACAGCGTGTGCTCGGTTCGCGCAATAATATCGTCCTGCGCATCCGGTGACAGGGCGGTGAAGAACGCCGAGTAACCTGCCACACGCACAACCAGGTCACGATACTGGTCCGGGTGTTTCTTGGCTTCCAGCAGCGTTTCGCGCGACACGATGTTGTACTGAATATGCCAGCCTTTGTGCACCTCGAAGAAGGTACGCAGCAGCACCATCAGCTTCTGGCGGTCGCTGTCATTATCGAGCGTGGCCGGGTTCAGCTTCTGGTTCAGTAGCACCCCGCCGAGGATCGCTGCCGTAGGCAATTTACCCACCGAACCAATAACCGCGGTCGGGCCGAGGTGGTCAGTACCGGACGCCGGGCTGGCACCTTCCGCCAGCGGAGTATGCGCTTTACGTCCGTCCGGGGTCGCCATGGTCGCGGCCCCAAACGGCACGTTGGCGGAGATGGACGAGGTGCCCGCATAGTAATCGCCACCGATTGGTCCCCGACCGTGACGCGGGTTGTGATACTGCTTCAGCTCGTCGATATAGGTCTGGTAAGCGCGAACCAATAACGCATCGACGGTATCGTCGTCGTTGCCATACTTCGGCGCCCCGTTAATCAGACGCTGACGCAGCTGTTCGTGGGTCAGGCCTTCAAAATCGTCGGCCAGCGCGGCGGCCAGCTGTTGCTGCCCAATCGCCCCCTGTTCAAATACCAGTTTTTTGACCGCTGCCAGGCTGTTGCCGAGGTTGGCGATCCCGACCTGCAGGCCAGACACCCAGTCGTATTTCGCGCCACCCTGTTTGATGCTTTTGGCCCGTTCGATACAGTCATCCACCAGCGCCGAGCACAGGATATCGGGCACGTTTTCTTCCAGCATGGTGTCGACCACGTATTCGATTTCAATCGATTTGCGGGTGTAGTAGCGAATCTGCGTATCCCATGCCGCCATCACCTCGTCGAATGCACCGAAATTGCCCTGCGACAGCGCTTTGGTCTGCGGGAGGAACACTTCCCCGCTGGTGGCATCGCGGCCACCTTCCATTGCCGCCAGCATCACGCGGGCGAAGTTGATGAAACTCATGCCGGTGCAGCGATAGCCCCATTTGCCGCCGACAGCGGTTTCGATACAACCGATGGCGGCGTAATCATAGGCGTCCTGCTTTTCTACGCCGAGCTTGATGAACTCCGGGATAACGATTTCGTCGTTATTGAAGGCGGGCATCCCGAAGCCACAGCGGATCACCTGCACGCAGGCGTCGAGGAAGTCGTTGCTCATCCCTGCGTGATAACGCACGCTGAGGTTGGGCTGCGTGGAGCGCAGACGCCCGCAGGATTCCAGAATCACGTAAGAGAGCGGGTTGACCGCGTCCATCGCCTCGTCGTTGACCAGCTTCTGGCCGCCGATGGTGACGTTCTGGTACAGCGGGCTACCTGCGGAGGCTTTAGAGTGCGACCCGGAGCGGATTTTGTTCACTTCCAGCAGCTTCAGCCAGCAGCTGTGCAGCAGTTCAATCGCCTGCTCACGTTGCAACGTGGCGTTCAGCTCCACGTCACGACGGTAGAACGGATACAGATACTGGTCCATGCGACCGAACGACACCGAGTGACCGTTGGACTCAATCTGCAGGATAAGCTGAATGAAGTAGCACAGCTGTAACGCCTGCCAGAAGGTTTTTGGCGGCTCGTGGGCGATAACGTCGCAGTTTTCGGCCATCGCCAGCAGTTCGTCGCGACGGGATTCGCGGCTCTCTTCCCCCGCCATTTTGCGCGCCAGTTCGGCGAAGCGTTTGATGTGCAGGCTAACGGCTTCCAGCACAATATCAATTCCTTTCAGGAACTGATCGCCGTGCAGGTCTTCCAGCACCGTGAGGTTAATGCGGCTGCGGCGCTCGGCGACTTTTTCACGCAGGCCATCAAGGCCTTTTTCCAGCAGCAGCGGGAAGTTTACCGCCAGGTGCGCATCTCCGGAGGTCATGTTGCCTTCGGCTTTAATAATGCCGGTCGCCAGCAGTGCTTTTTGTTCATCGGTGAACATGCCGTAGCAGCGATCCTGCACGGTCTGGCCGTTCCACCACGGGCAGATTTCATGCAAGACGCGTTTGTTTTCTTCGCTAACCGCAAAGCCTGCGCCCGGACGATCGGCGAGATCATCAATCTCTTTTTCAATCCAGCTGACGGTGTATTCCGGGAAAATCGGCGCGGCGCGGACTTCGCTTGCCTGGTTGCCGATAATCAGCTCGTCGTGTTTGATCCAGATGGTGCGTTCCGCCAGATGATGCGCCAGCGCCAGCGCGCGGCGAACCGGGATCGGCTTATCCATATTGTTCTGATAAAGGGTGGTGTAATGCTGGGCGCGCTCGGTGCAGACCGGGGGCTTCACAATGTGAACCAGCGCATTTTTGTGCGCCTGAATGCGGTCGGTCAGTTGGTCGAGTTTCAGGGTAGTCATCGTATTATCCTCGTAGGGTCGCAGTCAGCCCTTTTTCCCGGGCGATTTGCTGGGCAAAGTCCAGCAGTTCCGGGGCATCGAGCGGCTTATCTGGGGCAGAATAGGGCACGCCAAGCAGGCTATATTTGTTCATGCCGAGCGTGTGATAAGGTAAAAAGTGAATGTCGCTCACCTGTAATTCGTTGGCGGCAAAGTCGGTAATCGCCTCGATGGAGGCTTCATCGGCGTTGAAATCCTGGATCAGCGGCACGCGGATGGTCATTTTTTTGCCTGCCGCCGCCAGCCGTTTCAGGTTATCCATCACCCGTTTGGCTGAGCCGTCGGTCCATTGCAAAAATTTCTGCGGGTCGACGTGCTTCAAATCAGCGAGGAACAAATCGATATACGGCAGGGCCGGCTCAAGGTAGCGCCATGGCACGTGCAGGCAGGTTTCCACCGCGGTATGAATGCCCTGTTCGTGACTGTTTTTCAGCAGTTCAAGTGCCAGTTCCGGGTTCATAAAGGGCTCGCCGCCGGAGAGGGTCAGCCCGCCGCCGCTGCGATCGTAAAAAGGTTTATCGCGCAGGACCGTTGCCATAATCTCGTCGACGCTTTTCATTTCGCCGCAAACGGTCAGCGCCTGCGTCGGGCAGCAATCGGTCAGCGCATCGAGATGCGACTGCTCGAGTTTTTCACGATGGATAACCAGGCCATTCAGCGCGTGCTCGATAACCCCGGGGACCGCCTGCTGGCAAAGTTCGCACCCGTCAAGACACTGGCGGGCATCGAACAGGAGATCCTGCGTGCGGGCGCGGCTTTCCGGATTCTGGCACCAGCGGCAGCCCAGTGAGCAGCCTTTCATAAAGACAACGGTGCGGATGCCGGGGCCATCGTGGGTGGAATAGCGCTGAATGTTGAAAATCATAATTCACCTCTTTGCTTTCGTATAAAGATTAAATAACTTTCGAATGAAAGTGATTTTGACATGCGTCAACAAAAAGAGAGGTTGCAGCGTGGTAGTCTTAAAGCATGCAGAATCTCACAATTTAAGGAACCGTTATGGAACTCTATCTCGATACGTCCGATGTCGCTGCGGTGAAAAAACTGGCCCGCATCTTCCCGCTGGCGGGTGTGACCACCAACCCAAGCATCGTGGCCGCAGGTAAAAAACCGCTCGAAACGCTGTTACCGGAACTGCACGACGCGCTGGGTGGCCAGGGCCGTTTATTCGCGCAGGTGATGGCGAATACCGCTGAAGGGATGGTGAGCGATGCGCGTAAACTGCGCGCCATTATTCCTGATGTCGTGGTGAAAGTGCCGGTAACGGCAGAAGGGCTGGCGGCAATAAAAATGCTGAAAATCGAAGGCATCCCCACGCTTGGCACCGCGGTATACGGCGCGGCGCAGGGTCTGCTCGCGGCACTGGCGGGGGCGGAATACGTTGCGCCTTACGTGAACCGTATTGATGCCCAGGGCGGCAGCGGCATTCGCAGCGTGGAAGAGTTACAGCAGTTGCTGGAGCTGCATGCGCCTGCGTCTAAGGTGCTGGCCGCGAGCTTCAAAACCCCGCGTCAGGCGCTGGATTGTCTGCTGGTGGGCTGTCAGTCGATTACGCTGCCGCTGGACGTCGCGCAGCAGTTTATCGCTTCCCCGGCGGTTGATGCGGCTATCGATAAGTTCGAACAGGACTGGATGGGTGCGTTTGGACGCACGACTATCTGACCTGTGCGGCCTGATCCCCGGTGGCGCTACGCTGACCGGGCCTAAAACGGCAATCAAACGATTGCCGTTTTACTTTTACCTCCGCACACTTCACACCCGGCAAACTGCATCAGTTTCATTTCGCGGAACTGGCAGGTCATTGCGTCATACATCACAATTTTCCCCGCGACGGGCGTGCCATAAGCGGCCAGTAGCTTAAGGGTTTCCATTGCCTGCAACGAACCTATCACCCCAACCAGCGGTGCCATCACCCCGGCTTCCACGCAGGTAAGGGCGTTTTCCCCAAACAGGCGGCTCAGGCAGCGATAGCAGGGCTCGCCATCCTGATAGGTGAACACGCTGATTTGGCCTTCCATACGGATCGCCGCCCCGGAAACCAGCGGTTTTTTATGCTGAAAACACCCGGCGTTGAGCTGATTACGGATTTGCACATTGTCGGTACAGTCGAGGACCACATCGTGGGCGGCAATTTGCGCTAAAAGCTCAGCGTCATCCAGCTGGGCGTTGATACACTGGAACTGAACGTGCGGATTAATGCGCGCCAGCGCGTCACGGGCAGACTCCACTTTTGGCTGGCCGATAGTCGCATCGCTGTGCAGCGTCTGGCGCTGAAGGTTCGACAGCGAGACGGTGTCGAAATCGAGCAGCGTCATCTGCCCGATCCCGGCGGCTGCCAGATATTGCGCCGCCGCGCAGCCTAAACCGCCTAGCCCGACGACCAGTATCCGCGAGGCTTTCAGTTTTTCCTGACCGTCAAAATCGAAACCGCGCAACACGATTTGCCGGTTGTAACGCAGCATCTCCGCATCACTCAGTTCCACGCTCATCACAGCCCTCCGAACAGGGCGTTGAACGGTTCGACATCAACCCATTCGCCCGCCGCGACATGGCCCCGATCGCGCTCGAGTACAATAAAGCAGTTGCCCTGGCTGAAAGAGCTGAACACGTGTGAACCCTGATGCCCGGTGGTGGCGACGGTTAACTCCCCGTCCTCATTGCGGGTCAGAATACCGCGCTGGAAATCGAGACGCCCCGGCGATTTTTTCAGGCCAGTGGTCGTGCGCACACGCAGGCGCGGCGGCAGGCTGGAGGCCGGATTGCCGCTCAGTTTTGCCAGCAGCGGCTGCACCAGCTGATAGAACGTCAGCGCCGCCGATACCGGGTTGCCAGGCAGGCCACAGAACCAGCTGTGGCTCAGCTTGCCAAAGGCAAAGGGTTTACCGGGTTTGATGGCCAGTTTCCAGAAGGCGATTTCGCCCAGCTCATCGAGAATAGTTTTGGTGTAATCGGCTTCCCCGACCGACACGCCACCGGAGCTAATGACCACGTCGGCCTGTTGGTCGGCGCGCAGAAACGCGTCACGCAGTTGATCCTGATCGTCCGGGATAATCCCGAGATTAATCACCTCGCAGCCGAGCTGCTCCAGCATCAGATGCACCGCCAGACGGTTAGTGTCGTAGATCTGCCCAGCCGCCAGCGGTTCGCCGGGTAATTTCAGTTCATCGCCGGTGGAGAACACCGCCACGCGCACTTTGCGCACCACCTCCACGGTTGGGATGCCGAGCGAGGCCAGCACCGGCAGCTCTGCAACGGTAAGGCGCGTGCCGCGTGGGAACACGGCGCTGCCCGCGGTGATGTCTTCCCCGCGGCGACGGATATTCTGGCCTGCTCTGACGCTGGTGGTAAAACGCACCCCGTCAGCGGTTTGTTCGGTTTCTTCCTGCATGACTACCGCGTCGCAGCCTGGGGGCACCGGGGCGCCGGTCATGATGCGCACGCAGGTTCCGGCGGGCCATTCCCCGTCAAACGGTTGACCGGCAAAGGCTTTCCCGGCCAGCGGCAGAGCTTTCCCGTGGGCAAGGTCAGCCAGACGCACGGCATAACCGTCCATCGCCGAGTTATCAAAGCCCGGCACGTCGAGTGGCGACACCACATCGCGGGCGGTAATGCGGCCAAATGCCTGCAGCAGCGGCAGCGTTTCGGTTTCGCTCAGCGGGGAAATACGGTCGAGCATCTGGGTCAGTGCCACGTCGAGCGGCATCAGTCCGGCGTTAAAATCCATTGTTTACTCCTGCGACAATTCGTCTATTGCGCCCATTATGGCAGAAAAGTGCCGACGACTGTACGTCAGGGGTCAGGAGAGCTTTACAGCACCGATGGCACTTTCTATATTCAAAAATCATATAAATTAATCGGCACAATAATGATATCTATAGAAAAAGCATGCCGACAGCCGACTAGCCGAAGGGAAGGGCGCAATGAGTAATGCAGTGATCGCCATTCATGGCGGGGCCGGGGCGATTTCCCGCGCCACAATGACGCCTGACCGCGAACAGGAATATGTGCAGGCGCTGGCGTCAATTGTCGAAGCGGGCCAGAAAATGCTCGAGCAAGGGGCCAGTGCGCTGGACGTGGTCACCGAGGCCGTGCGCCTGCTGGAAGAGTGCCCGCTGTTTAATGCCGGGATAGGCTCCGTCTTTACCGCCGACGAAACGCACGAACTTGATGCCTGCGTGATGGACGGCAACTCGCTTAACGTGGGCGCAGTCGCCGGCGTTAAGCATTTACGTAACCCAATCCTTGCCGCACGTCAGGTGCTGGAACACAGCCCGCACGTGTTGCTGATTGGCGAAGGGGCAGAGAAATTTGCCGTCGGTAACGGGATGGAAAAAGTGAGCAACTCGCTATTCTCCACTCCGGAACGCCTGCATCAACTGCGTCAGGCTCAGGAGGCGGGGGAAACGCGGCTCGATCACAGTCCCGCCCCGCTCGATGAACGCAGCAAAATGGGCACCGTCGGGGCCGTAGCACGTGACCTGGCGGGCAATCTTGCCGCCGCCACCTCGACCGGCGGGATGACCAACAAGCTGCCGGGCCGGGTGGGCGACAGTCCGCTGCCCGGCGCAGGTTGCTACGCCAATAACGCCAGCGTGGCGGTGTCGTGCACCGGCACTGGGGAAGTCTTTATGCGCACCCTGGCGGCCTACGATATCTCAGCCCTAATGGAATACAGTGGCTTAAGCCTGCAGGATGCCTGCGAGCGAGTGGTGATGGAAAAACTTCCGGCGCTCGGCGGCAGCGGTGGGCTGATAGCCATCGACTGCGACGGCAACGTGGCGCTGCCGTTTAACAGCGAAGGCATGTACCGCGCCTATGCGTTTGCGGGCGACTCCTCGACCGTGGGTATTTACCGGTGAGCGGAGGGGAGGCGGGACGCAGCCACGCCATCGACGCCAGCGAGGTACTGGCGGTACGCGATTTAACGATTTCCTTTCGCCAGGAAGGCCACCCGGTTGAGGCAGTAAAAAATCTGTCGTTTGGCCTGAAACGCGGTGAGACGCTGGCGATTGTCGGTGAATCCGGTTCGGGAAAATCCGTGACTGCGCTGGCGCTGATGCGCCTGCTGGAACAGTCCGGAGGCGAGGTCAACAGTGAATCCATCCTGCTGCGGCGGCGTAATCGCGAGGTGATTGAGGTGACCGCGCAGAGTGCTTCGCAGATGCGTCATGTGCGCGGGGCGGACATCGCGATGATTTTCCAGGAGCCGATGACCTCCCTGAATCCAGTGTTTACCGTCGGGGAGCAGATTGCCGAATCGATCCGATTGCATCAGGGTCTGGGGCACGCTGACGCGCTGAAAGCGGCGAAAAAGATGTTAGAGCAGGTGCGGATCCCGGAAGCGGAAACCATGCTGGCCCGCTATCCGCATCAGCTTTCCGGCGGGATGCGCCAGCGGGTGATGATTGCGATGGCGCTCTCGTGCCGCCCGGCGGTGCTGATTGCCGATGAGCCGACCACCGCCCTCGACGTCACTATTCAGGCGCAAATCCTGCAACTGATCGCCGTCCTGCAAAAAGAGATGGAAATGGGGGTGATTTTTATCACTCACGACATGGGCGTGGTGGCGGATATCGCCGACCGTGTGCTGGTGATGTATCAGGGCGAAGCGGTGGAAACCGGCAGCGTGGAGCAGATTTTTGCCTCGCCCCAGCATCCCTACACTAAAGCGCTGCTGGCCGCCGTGCCGACCCTCGGCGCGATGCGGGGCACCTCACTCCCGCGCCGTTTCCCATTGCTGAACGCCACTGCCGTGCCGGAAGAACAGGACACCGTGGTGCCTGGCGATCCAGTATTGCAGGTGCGTGATTTGGTCACCCGTTTCCCGCTGCGCAGCGGCATTCTCAATCGCGTCACCCGTGAAGTGCATGCGGTGGAAAAAGTCAGTTTTGATCTGTGGCCCGGTGAAACGCTGGCGCTGGTGGGGGAATCCGGCTCCGGCAAATCGACCACCGGGCGCGCGCTGCTGCGGCTGGTCGAATCGCAAAGCGGCAGTATTGTGTTCAACGGCCAGCGCATTGATACCCTCCCCGATAGCCAGCTCCAGCCGTTACGCCGCAATATCCAGTTTATTTTTCAGGACCCGTGGGCCTCACTCGATCCGCGGCAAACCGTTGGCTATTCGATTCTGGAACCGCTACGCGTGCATAACATCATGCCGGAAGCCGAGGCGCAGCGTCGGGTGGCGTGGCTGCTTGAACGCGTTGGCTTGCAGCCCGAACACGCCTGGCGTTATCCGCACGAATTTTCAGGTGGACAACGCCAGCGGATCTGCATTGCCCGCGCGCTGGCGCTGAACCCGAAAGTGGTCATTGCCGATGAGGCGGTGTCGGCGCTGGACGTCTCGATTCGGGCGCAAATCATTAACCTGCTGCTCGATTTGCAGCGGGAAATGGGTATCGCGTATCTGTTTATTTCCCACGATATGGCGGTGGTCGAGCGCATCAGCCATCGCGTGGCGGTGATGTACCGCGGGCGGATCGTCGAAATGGGGCCGCGCCGCGCCGTGTTTGAAAATCCTCAGCATCCGTACACCCGCAAGCTGATAGCCGCGGTGCCGGTGGCCGACCCGACGCATCGTCGGCCACAGCGGGTGCTGCTGTCTGATGAAATGCCCGGCAATATTTATCGGCGGGGCGAAGAGATTGCCCACGTGCCGTTGGTGCAGGTCAGCCCCGGTCATTTTGTGGCCCGGGATGAGACCCCCAGCCCGCTGTCGCACTTATAACAATCAGGAGAACAACAACATGACACAACAGATTTCAGGTAAATGGCTGCTGGCGCTGGGTGTTGTTTCTACCCTCGCCGCGACGCCTGCGTTTGCGGCAAAGGACGTGGTGGTGGCCGTCGGCTCGAACTTCACGACGCTCGACCCGTATGACGCCAACGATACGCTGTCGCAGGCGGTGGCAAAGTCGTTTTATCAGGGCCTGTTCGGCCTGGATAAAGACATGAAAATGCATAACGTGCTGGCAGAAAGCTACACCGTGTCGGACGACGGGCTGGTGTATACCCTCAAATTACGCAGCGGCGTGAAGTTCCAGGATGGCACCGACTTTAACGCCGAGGCGGTGAAGGCCAACCTCGATCGCGCCAGCAATCCGGACAATCACCTCAAGCGCTACAACCTGTATAAGAATATCGCCAGCACCGAAGCGGTTGACGCACAGACGGTGAAAATCACCCTCAAACAGCCGTTCTCGGCGTTCATCAACATTCTGGCCCATCCGGCGACGGCGATGATCTCCCCGGCCGCGCTGAAAAAATACGGCAAAGAGATTGGTTTCCACCCGGTCGGCACCGGGCCGTATCAGCTCGATACCTGGAATCAGACCGATTTTGTGAAGGTGAAGAAATTTGCGGGTTACTGGCAGCAGGGCCTGCCCAAGCTGGATTCCATCACCTGGCGCCCAGTGGTCGACAACAATACCCGCGCCGCAATGCTGCAAACCGGCGAAGCGCAGTTCGCCTTCCCGATCCCCTACGAACAAGCGCCTTTACTGGCAAAAAACAGCAAGCTGGAGCTGGTGGCCAGTCCGTCAATCATGCAGCGCTATATCAGCATGAACGTCACCCAAAAGCCGTTCGATAACCCGAAAGTGCGCGAAGCGATTAACTACGCCATCAACCGTCAGGCGCTGGTGAAAGTGGCCTTTGCCGGATACGCTACCCCGGCGACCGGGGTGGTGCCGCCGTCGATTGCCTGGGCACAAACCTACAAACCGTGGCCGTACGATCCGGCCAAAGCGCGTGAATTGCTGAAAGAGGCGGGTTTCCCGAACGGTTTCAGCACCACGCTATGGTCGTCGCACAATCACAGCACCGCGCAGAAAGTGCTGCAGTTCACCCAGCAGCAGCTGGCGCAGGTGGGCATTAAGGCGCAGGTCACGGCGATGGATGCCGGGCAGCGTGCGTCCGAAGTGGAAGCCAAAGGGCAGAAAGAGAGCGGGGTGAGAATGTTCTACACCGGATGGACCGCTTCAACCGGCGAAGCTGACTGGGCGTTGTCGCCGCTGTTCGCCTCGCAGAACTGGCCGCCGACCCTGTTCAACACCGCGTTCTACAACAATCCGCAGGTCGATAAAGACCTGAACGAAGCGTTGAAAACCAACGATCCGAAAGAGAAGGAACGCCTGTACAAAGACGCCCAGGACACCATCTGGAAAGAGTCGCCTTGGGTGCCACTGGTGGTCGAAAAACTGGTATCCGCCCATAGCAAGAATCTGACCGGGTTCTACATCATGCCGGATACCGGGTTTAGCTTTGATCAGGCCGACCTGAAGTAATGTTTAATTACGTCATTAAACGCCTGCTCGGCCTGATCCCGACGCTGCTCATCGTGGCGGTGCTGGTGTTCTTGTTCGTGCATCTGTTGCCCGGCGATCCGGCGCGATTGATTGCCGGGCCGGAAGCCGACGCCCAGGTGGTGGCGATGGTGCGCCAACAGCTGGGCCTCGATCAACCCCTGTACGTGCAGTTCGGGCACTACATTGTCAACGTCTTGCAGGGTGATTTCGGCATCTCAATGGTGTCGCGTCGCCCGGTGTCGGAGGAGATTGCCAGCCGCTTTATGCCGACCCTGTGGCTGACTCTGAGCAGCATGGTCTGGGCGGTCATTTTTGGCATGGCGATGGGCGTGGCTGCTGCGGTATGGCGCAACCGCTGGCCGGACCGTCTCGGGATGGCCATTGCGGTGACCGGCATCTCTTTCCCGGCGTTCGCGTTGGGGATGTTGCTGATGCAGGTTTTTTCCGTCCAGTTGGGATGGCTGCCAACCGTTGGGGCTGACAGCTGGCGGCACTACATTCTGCCGTCGATCACCCTCGGGGCTGCCGTCGCGGCGGTGATGGCGCGCTTCACCCGCGCCTCGTTCGTTGAGGTGCTTAACGAAGACTACATGCGCACCGCGCGTGCCAAAGGGGTCAGCGAAAAGTGGGTCGTGCTTAAACATGGCCTGCGCAATGCGATGATCCCGGTGGTCACCATGATGGGACTCCAGTTTGGTTTCCTGCTCGGCGGCTCGATAGTGGTAGAGAAAGTCTTCAACTGGCCGGGGCTTGGACGCCTGCTGGTGGATTCGGTGGAGATGCGCGATTACCCGGTGATTCAGGCGGAAGTTCTGCTCTTCTCGCTGGAGTTCATTCTTATCAATCTGGTGGTGGACGTGCTGTATGCCGCCATCAACCCGGCAATCAGGTACAAATAAGTGCGACTGTTAAACTGGCGACGTCAGGCGGTTATCAATGCGCTGCCCGGAATTTCTCCTGGGCAGGTGCGCACGCCGTGGCATGAATTCTGGCGTAAATTCCGTAAACAGCCGGTGGCAATGACCGCCGGGCTGTTTGTGCTGCTGTTGATTGGGGTGGCGATCATTGCCCCCTGGATAGCCCCATTTGATGCGGAAAACTATTTCGACTACGACCGGCTGAACGAAGGCCCGTCGATGATGCACTGGTTCGGGGTCGACTCTCTGGGGCGTGACATTTTCAGCCGAGTGCTGGTTGGAGCGCAGATTTCGCTCGCCGCGGGCGTGTTCGCGGTGCTGATTGGCGCGGTCGTCGGGACGGTGCTCGGGCTACTGGCGGGGTATTACGAAGGCTGGTGGGACCGCATTATCATGCGTATCTGTGACGTGCTGTTTGCGTTTCCCGGCATTCTGCTGGCCATTGCGGTGGTGGCGGTGATGGGCAGCGGAATGGCAAACGTGATTATCGCGGTGGCGATTTTCTCGGTTCCCGCCTTTGCCCGTCTGGTTCGCGGCAACACGCTGGTGCTCAAACAGCAGACCTTTATCGAATCGTCCCGCAGTATCGGGGCCAGCGACAGCACTATCCTGTTCCGGCATATTCTGCCCGGCACGGTGTCGTCGATTGTGGTCTATTTCACGATGCGGATTGGGGTGTCGATAATCTCCGCCGCCAGCCTGTCGTTTTTAGGGCTGGGTGCGCAGCCGCCGACCCCGGAGTGGGGCGCAATGCTCAATGAGGCGAGGGCCGATATGGTGATGTCGCCGCATGTGGCTCTGTTCCCGGCGCTGGCGATATTTCTGACGGTGTTAGCGTTTAATTTGCTCGGCGATGGCCTGCGCGATGCGCTGGATCCGAAGATAAAAGGGTAATCCAGAAAATGCTACCCTGATGTCTTCGCTAATCGTGACCTGTACGCCGAATGGCGTGGATACGAAAGTTTTATGTAAAGTGAAGGATCGATTTGGATTTGATTTTCAACTACGCCGAGAAATATTCTTTTTTCGCAATGATTATAACAGCATACACTGCTTTTTTGACCTAATCCCTCCTGTTTTTTTCGGTAAAATCCCTTCCATTAGGGTAATGCTTGTCAGTTAAGCTTTTGAAGAAGGCCGCAACGGGTAACGTTGTGGCCTCTTTTTTACGGCTCTCGGGTAATGCCGGGCTCTTC
>NZ_JBIGIN010000050.1:0-28003 GCF_043558715.1 Scandinavium sp. M-37 | reverse complement strand
CAAAAGAGCGTTATCACCAGTGCACAAATATTAATTGCAGTTGCACGTTCGTCACGACAGAAACGGTCGAGCGCTACATCGTAAAGCCGGGTGAAGTGACACCGGCTCTGCCTCACCCCACATCGACAGGCCAGCAACAAATCGCCTGGATGTAAAACGAGGCCTCGCAAATGCGAGGCCTCTTTCATTCGATGTGGTCAATGCGTGGACATGACGAGAAATAAATCCTTTTATTTCATATCGATAAGGAATGTTTTAAATCACCATCCCTGTCTTCCCCCTCATGATGAGGGGGTTTTTTTTGCCTTTTTTCCGCCAACTGACATTAATCACATTCCGCTATACTACCCGCAGAAACGAGCAGGAGTGTTTATGAATCAATCCTATGGCCGCTTGGTCAGCCGGGCTGCAATTGCTGCGACGGTAATGGCGTCGGCGTTACTTTTGATTAAGATTTTTGCGTGGTGGTACACCGGTTCTGTCAGTATTCTGGCGGCACTGGTCGATTCGCTGGTGGATATTGCCGCTTCCCTGACTAACCTGTTAGTGGTGCGCTATTCGCTGCAACCGGCGGATGAAGAACACACCTTCGGGCATGGCAAGGCGGAATCCCTGGCGGCGCTGGCGCAAAGTATGTTTGTTTCCGGTTCAGCGTTATTCCTGTTCCTGACCGGGATTCAACATCTGATTACGCCTGAGCCGATGCGCGACCCCGGCGTCGGGATGGCGGTCACGGTCGTGGCGCTTATCAGCACCATTATTCTGGTTACCTTCCAGCGCTGGGTGGTACGCAAGACGCAAAGCCAGGCGGTGCGCGCAGATATGCTTCATTATCAGTCTGATGTTATGATGAACGGTGCGATTCTGGTGGCGCTTGCGCTGGCATGGTACGGCTGGCATCGTGCCGATGCCCTGTTTGCATTGGGGATTGGCATCTATATTTTATATAGTGCGTTACGTATGGGGTATGAGGCAGTGCAGTCGCTTTTAGACCGCGCACTCCCCGATGCAGAACGTCAGGAAATCATTAGCATCGTCAGTAACTGGCCGGGGGTCAGCGGTGCGCATGACCTTCGAACGCGGCAGTCAGGGCCGACCCGCTTTATTCAGATTCATTTGGAAATGGAAGATAACCTGCCGTTGGTTCAGGCGCATATCGTGGCTGAACAGGTGGAGCAGGCAATATTGCTACGTTTTCCGGGTTCTGATGTGATTATTCATCAGGATCCGTGCTCGGTAGTCCCAATGGGGCGACAGGGCTTTTTGGACTTTCGTAATTCGTTGTAAAAATGTGGGTCGGATCGGCATTATTTGGATAAATTACCGCCATTTGGCCTGACCTGAATCAATTCAGCACGAAGCTCTTGATATACTATTTCGCATAGAGTCGATCTCTCCCGTAGTCGGGGGCGCTTCGGGCAACAGAATTATTTTTAGCATTCCTAAGTTCAGAGGTAGTCATGATTAAGAAAATCGGTGTGTTGACAAGTGGCGGTGATGCCCCGGGCATGAACGCCGCCATCCGTGGTGTTGTGCGTGCAGCCCTCTCAGAAGGTCTGGAAATTTTTGGTATCTATGATGGCTACCTCGGACTGTATGAAGATCGTATGGTCCAGCTTGACCGTTACAGCGTCTCCGACATGATTAACCGTGGCGGCACCTTCCTGGGTTCAGCGCGTTTCCCTGAATTCCGTGAAGAACACATCCGTGAAGTGGCTATCGAAAACATGAAGAAGCGCGGTCTCGACGCGCTGGTAGTCATCGGCGGTGATGGCTCCTATATGGGTGCGAAGCGCCTGACCGAAATGGGCTTCCCGTGCATCGGTCTGCCAGGCACCATCGATAACGACATCAAAGGCACTGACTACACCATCGGTTACTTCACTGCGCTGGGTACCGTCGTTGAGGCTATCGACCGTCTGCGTGACACCTCCTCCTCACACCAGCGTATTTCCATCGTTGAAGTGATGGGCCGCTACTGTGGCGATCTGACTCTGGCGGCCGCGATTGCTGGCGGCTGTGAGTTCGTCGTCGTGCCGGAAGTGGAATTCAGCCGTGATGATCTGGTGGCTGAAATCAAAGCGGGTATTGCCAAAGGTAAGAAACACGCTATCGTCGCAATCACCGAACACATGTGCGACATCGACGAGTTGGCGAAGTACATCGAAACCGAAACCAAACGCGAAACCCGTGCGACCGTCCTCGGTCACATTCAGCGTGGGGGTTCTCCGGTGCCTTACGACCGTATCCTCGCTTCCCGCATGGGCGCGTATGCTATCGATCTGCTGCTGGAAGGCTTCGGTGGCCGCTGTGTCGGTATCCAGAACGAAAAACTGGTTCACCATGACATCATCGATGCTATCGAAAACATGAAGCGTCCGTTCAAGTCTGACCTGCTGGATTGCGCGAAAAAGCTGTACTAAGCGCTGACCGACAGTGAACCGCATCTGAATCCGTAATCCCCTGGGATTGCGGATTTTTTTATGCGCCAGGCTCTATACCTGCGCGCGCATGTACTGGGTTGCAACCTTAAAGGAAATCGACAATGTCACTGTATAGCGAAACCAAAGCGCAGTTTATTCATGGCCTGCAGAGTCTGAATGCTGTTCTCGAAAAGAGCGCGGCTTGGGCAAAAGAGCAGGGCGTTGATGAAGCGACGCTGTTGGATGCCAAACTGGCGGACGATATGTTCCCACTGAAACGTCAGGTGCAGGTCAGCTGCGATATGGCGAAGCGCACCGTTGCCCGTCTGGCCAACGTCGACGCCCCGGTGATGGATGATAACGAAAGCACCTTCGCACAGCTGCATGAACGTATCGCGGCCACCGTGGACTTTATGAAAAGCGTGCAGGATTCCCAGCTGGATGGCGACGACGAGCGTCCAATTATGGTGCAGGCCCGTGAGCATCAGCTGCACTTCACCGCCCGCAGCTACGTGTTCCAGTTCGCTGTGCCTAACTTCTATTTCCACACCACCACGGCTTACGGCATTCTGCGTCAGGCCGGTGTGCCACTGGGTAAACGTGATTTTTTGGGTAAGATTCAGTAAGTCCCCGCCCAAAACGAAAAAGCCTTCTCACAGAGAAGGCTTTTTTTATGCGACAAGGCGATTACTCGATGTCGAGTGCATCTTCCGACAGGATGATACCGGTGTTGTCGGCGTACAGATGGTCGCCGGAGAAGAAGGTAACGCCGCCGAAATTGACGCGCACGTCGCTTTCGCCGATGCCTTCACCTGCAGCACCAACCGGGATGGCGGCCATGGCCTGAATGCCGATGTCCAGCTCTCCCAGATCGTCCACCTGGCGCACCGCGCCGTAGACCACCATACCTTCCCACTCATTTTGCACCGCCAGACGCGCAAGGTCGGCATCAATCAATGCACGGCGTACGGAGCCACCGCCATCCACCAGCAGGATGCGGCCACGACCGTTCTGTTCGAGTAGATCGTACAGCAACCCGTTATCCTCGAAACATTTCACCGTGATAATTTGTCCACCAAACGACGACCGTCCGCCAAAATTGGAGAACAGCGGTTCAACGACATTGACATCTTCCTGGTAGATGTCGCAAAGCTCGGATGTATCGTATTTCATAGGCTTAACGTTCAGTTGCAGCGGGTGATTTCAGTATATCGTGCTAAGTGCATTGTTGGCAAAATCATCAATTGTTAATTGATATTTGTCAGTTAAGCAAACAGGCGGCTGAACACGATCCCAATCACAAACAAAAGGTTAGTCAGCAGGGCCGCTTTTACCGTGCGTTCAAGCATCGGGGGCATGTCAGCGGGTTGGTGATGGGTCATCACAAAGCGGGCCTGTTTGACCAGCAGCGGCAGGGCGAGAATAAATAGCCAGCCCCACAGACTGTGCAGTGCCAGCAGGTTAAACAGCGCCAGACACAGCGGGGCACCCATCAGCAGCACGGTGTGATAACGACGGGCGTTAACCGGCCCCAGACGTACCGCCAGGGTATTCTTGCCGTTCTCACGGTCGCTGTTGATATCACGCAGGTTGTTGATGTTCAGCACTGCGGTTGCCAACAGGCCGCAGGCGGTCGCGGGCAGGAACGTCACCGCTTCAAGGGTGTGCGCCTGCAAATACCAACTGCCCATCACGCTCAGCCAGCCGAAGAACATCAGTACCGAAATATCACCCAGGCCGATATAACCATAGGGGCGAGTGCCGACGGTATAGGTGATGGCAGCGATAATCGACACCCCGCCGAGCACCAGGAAACCGATAAAATCGGCCACCGACTGATAAGCGGTAAACAGTAACGCCAGCCCCGACAGACAAATCAGCCCCACCGTTACGATCAGCGCTTTTTTCATCTGCTGCTGGGTAATTGCGCCTTTTTGCATCCCGCGCAGTGGCCCAATCCGGTCGGGCTTATCGCTGCCTTTGATCGCATCGCCATAGTCGTTCGCCAGATTGGAGAGGATCTGCAGCAGCCCGGCAGTCGCCAGCGCCAGCAGCGCGACCAGCGGGTTAAAATGCCCTTGCCACCAGGCCAGCGCGGTGCCGACCACAATGGCGGCAAACGCCAACGGTAACGTTTTTGGGCGCAGGCTTTCCAGCCACGCCTGGGTACGACTCAGAGATTGTTCTGTCATTGTTCCAGCCAATAAAAATGGGGGCTAAAAGCCCCCATCAACGATGATGAAAATGCATTTACCGCGATTATAGGATAAAACGGCTCAGATCTTCATCTGCCACCAACGCATCGAGATGTTTACTCACATACTCAGCATCAATGGTAACGCTTTGACCATTCATCTCACTGGCATCATAGGAGATGTCTTCAATCAGACGTTCCAGCACGGTGTGCAGGCGACGAGCCCCGATGTTCTCTGTGGTCTCGTTGACCTGCCACGCGGCCTGAGCGATGCGCTTGATACCCTCTTCCGTGAACTCGATGCTGACCCCTTCGGTGGCCATCAGCGCTTTGTACTGCACGGTGACGGACGCGTTCGGCTCGGTCAGAATGCGCTCGAAGTCATGGGTGGTCAGTGCTTTCAGCTCAACGCGGATAGGCAGACGACCCTGCAATTCTGGGATAAGGTCAGACGGGCTAGCGACCTGGAACGCACCGGAGGCGATAAACAGAATGTGATCGGTTTTCACCATCCCGTGCTTGGTGGACACGGTACAGCCTTCAACCAGCGGCAGCAGGTCGCGCTGTACGCCTTCGCGGGACACGTCCGGGCCGGAGGAATTTCCACCTCGCTTACAGATTTTGTCGATTTCATCGATGAAGACGATACCGTGCTGTTCCACTGCTTCAATAGCGTCCTGCTTCAGCTCTTCCGGGTTCACCAGCTTGGCGGCTTCTTCTTCGATCAACAGCTTCATCGCGTCTTTGATTTTGACCTTACGCGGTTTCTGCTTCTGGCCACCCAGATTCTGGAACATGGACTGCAGCTGGCTGGTCATCTCTTCCATGCCCGGAGGGGCCATGATTTCAACGCCCATCGGTGCCGCGGCGAGATCGATTTCGATTTCTTTGTCGTCGAGCTGGCCTTCACGCAGTTTTTTGCGGAATGCCTGACGGGCAGCGGACGGCTCCTGCTGTGCTTCTGCCTGGCCCCAGTTGTTTTTGGCCGGTGGGATCAGCACGTCGAGAATGCGCTCTTCCGCCATTTCTTCGGCACGATAGCGGTTTTTGTCGATCGACTGCATGCGCACCATTTTGACGGCGGCATCGGTCAGGTCACGAATAATCGAGTCGACTTCTTTCCCGACATAGCCCACTTCGGTGAACTTGGTGGCTTCAACTTTGATGAACGGCGCGTTGGCAAGCTTTGCCAGGCGACGAGCGATTTCGGTTTTACCGACGCCGGTTGGGCCGATCATCAGAATGTTTTTCGGGGTTACTTCATGACGCAGCTCTTCGTCGAGCTGCATACGACGCCAGCGGTTACGCAGGGCGATAGCCACAGAACGCTTGGCAGCGTCCTGGCCGATAATGTGTTTGTCGAGTTCGCTGACAATCTCGCGTGGGGTCATTTCAGACATAGGAGATCCTTACGCTTTAGAAGGTAATTCTTCGATGGTGTGGAAGTGGTTGGTGTAGATGCAGATATCGCCTGCGATCCCCAACGCTTTTTCCGCAATTTCACGCGCGCCGAGCTCGGTGTTTTCCAGCAGCGCACGGGCTGCGGCCTGGGCATACGGGCCGCCGGAACCAATGGCAATCAAATCGTTTTCAGGCTGCACCACATCGCCGTTACCGGTGATGATAAGCGAGGCATTTTCGTCGGCAACGGCCAGCAGCGCTTCGAGTTTGCGCAGCATGCGGTCGGTACGCCAGTCTTTGGCGAGTTCCACCGCGGCTTTCACCAGATGTCCCTGATGCATTTCCAGTTTACGCTCGAACAGTTCAAACAGCGTGAAGGCGTCCGCAGTGCCGCCCGCAAAACCGGCGATCACTTTGTCGTTATACAGACGGCGTACTTTTTTCACGTTGCCTTTCATGACGGTGTTGCCAAGCGTGGCCTGACCATCACCGGCGATAACGACATGACCGTTACGGCGAACACTAACTATTGTTGTCACGAGAGGACCCCCTGGGTGTACAGAATACAGGCCCCGCACGTTGTACGGGGCAGAATGCATTTATAGATGGGGGGGATTTTGGGGGTTTCAACCCCCAGAGGCGAGACGAATGCAGTTTGCGTGGCCAGCAATCTTCAGACGGGAGATAGTGCCATCGGCGTTATCTTTGCCTTTCACCGGGCCAATGACCACGCGATTCCAGCCATTATTGGTGGTGATGCGAGAGTCAAAACCTTCAAACGCCAGCTGCGCACGAACGGTTTCCGCCTGATCGGCACCTTTAAACGAACCGCACTGAATCATCCAACGACGATCGTCTTTTTTCTCAGCGGTCTGTTTTGCAGGTTCCGGTTCACGTGTCACCGGGGCGGCCTGCTGCGTTTTCGGCTGGCTGGCGGTGGTATGCGTCGGCGTTTGCAGCAGATCCTGATACGGCTGTGTGCTTTGCTTCGGCTGTGTTTGCGTCTGACGCGGTTGCTGCGCCGGTTGGCTCTGCGCCGTGCGGGTCTGCGGTTGTTCGCTCACGCGAGTCTGCGTGCGCGGGGCCTGAACCGGCTGCGTTTGCGACCACTGCTGTTGCTGCTGAACCTGCTGCTGCGCCTGCTGTTGCAGACGCTGACGTTGCAGCGTTTGCTGACGCTGTTCCGGGGTTTGTTCGTTCCACGGCACTTCGGTCAGCTGCGTCGGCTGCTGGCGCATATCGGCCTGCATCTGCGCTAACAGCTGGCGCTGCTCATCGGTCAGCTGGTTGGCATTCTTCACTTCGCCACCCGCAGACGGCTCCGTTGGCGCACGCACGCCAGGCTGACGGCTTTCCAGTTCTTTAATGTAACGCCAGCGCTCTTCCGGCTTCGGCGGCAGGCCATTACCCGTCGCCTGACGGCCCTGCAGGGCTTCCGCTTCTTCTTTCTTGTGATGGGTGATGAAGTACAGGCCGCCGATAAAGGCAACCAACACAGCCGCTGCAATAGCGACCATGGCTGGTGAGACAGCAGGAAGGCTACTTTGTTTTTTCCGTGAGTTCCGCGAGGGACTCTTTTTTCGCCGCGAAGCAGCAGGTTTGCTGCGGCTTACATAATCTCGTTGTGCCACTGTCGTTTCGCTGTATTTATTCGTTCGTCAGCCCGCCATGTTACTTAAGCGGCGGGGCTTTGACCAGAAGCGCTAGTCTGAAAGCCGTTTAGTTTAAGGCTTATTTTTTGTGGTACTACCACGAATCACCAGTTCACAGTCGAGCAGGCGGGAACCGCTGCTCACATTCTGACCGCTCAGCTGATCGAGCAACAGCAGCATGGCTTCGCGGCCGATAGCAAAGCGCGGCTGCGAAACGGTGGTCAGCGGCGGATCACAAAATTCAGACAGGGAAATGTTATCGAAGCCGATAATCGACAGATCGTCCGGCACTTTCAGGCCACGACGTTTCGCCAGCGACAGAGCGCCCAGCGCCATGATATCGCTATGGCAGAAGACCGCCGTCGGCGGCTGTGGCAGCGCCAGCAGTTGTTCGAGTGCATTCGCCCCGGCTTCGTAAGTGAAGTTGCCACGCGCGATATAGTGCGGGTCAACGGTAATTCCGCAGCGTCTTAGCGCCTGCACGTAACCCTGTAAACGATAATGGCACAGCGGCATCTCTTCCGGCCCGGCAATACAGCCGATGCGCTGATGCCCTAGCTCGTGCAGGAAATTCACCGCATTAAACGAGGCGGTCAGGTTATCGATATGAACCGTCGGCAGCTCAAGCTCAGGCGCAAATTCGTTGGCCATCACCATTGGTGGCAAATTCCGTTGCTCTTCAATACTGGCGTCAAACGGCAGGCGTGAACCCAGCAGCAGCATACCGTCGATTTGTTTGGTGATAATGAGGTCGATGAAGGTTTTTTCCTGCTGATTCTGATGCGCACAGTCGCCAATCAGCACCAGATATCCCTGCTCAGCCGCGGTGATTTCGATACCGCGGATGATTTCACTGAAGAAGGGATCGCAGATGTCAGGCACAATGACCAGGATGGTTCTCGACTCGTTGCGCTTCATGTTACGGCCCATCGCCTGAGGAAAGTAACCCACCTCCAGCGCGGCTTTTTCCACCTTATTGCGGGTGGCCTGTGACACTTTGTCGGGATTCATCAATGCCCGGGAAACGGTTGCCGTAGAGACATTCGCTTTCTGGGCGACATCCTTCATGGTTGCCGAAACAACCTCATTTTTGGACTTCACCTGGGTTCTCCTCGCTGACGGGGGCAGAGACTTCCACTGTCTCTGACAACAGTCTCTTTTTTATCAGAGAGTCAGTCAGGAGAGTTACAGAAATTTCATGAAAATTGTGACGGATGCTGAATTTTTCGATCTGTCTCGCAGCACGACGGGTTAGCCTTCGATCGGGTCCACATCGAGCACCCATTTCACTTTTCGTGAAGCGGGCAGGGTATTAATTAACGCCATCGCCCCGCTGACAATATGCTGTAAACGCAGGCGTGACGGGTGTTGCAGTACAATCTGCCAGCGCCAGCGGCCACCGCGTTTGGGGGCCAGCGCCGGCACCGGGCCGAGCAGCCACAGCTTATCGTCCACCAACGGACTGGCCTGAATCAGGTTACGCAGCTGCTGCAAAAACAGCGGGGCTTCCTGATTATTGTGATCTTCCGCGCGAATCAGCACATGGCTGGTCCACGGCGGCAGTTGCAGCGTCTGACGCTCCGCCAGCGCCTGCTGGGCAAAGGCGTCATAACCCTGATGCAGCAAGGTTTGCAGCAACGGATGTTCCGGGTGATGGGTTTGCAGAATCACTTCGCCCTGCTTTCCGGCGCGGCCCGCACGGCCCGACACCTGGGTGTACAGCTGCGCGAACCGCTCGGCGGAACGGAAATCGGCCGAGAACAACGCGCCGTCCACGTCCAGCAGTGCCACCAATGTCACATCCGGGAAGTGGTGGCCTTTCGCCAGCATCTGAGTGCCGATAAGAATTCTCGCTCCGCCGCGATGCACTTCCGCCAGATATTGCTCCAGCGCGCCTTTGCGGCTAGTGGTGTCCCGGTCGATTCGCGAAATCGGGACATTGGCAAACAGCGGGGCCAGCACTTCCTCTAGCTGTTCGGTGCCTAACCCTACCGGCACCAGATGGGTCGAACCGCAGGATGGACACTGGCGGGGAATCGGGCGCTGACTGTCGCAATGGTGGCAGCGCAGGTGGCGATGGGTCTGATGCAGGGTGTAATAGCTGTCGCAGCGCGGGCATTCCGCAATCCAGCCACATTCATGGCACAGCAGCGTGGGGGCATATCCGCGGCGATTAAGGAATAAGATGACCTGATTATCGGCCTGCAGATGCTGACGCATCCGGCTAATTAACGCCGGAGAAAGCCCGGCCTGCAGTTGCTGACTCTTCAAATCCAGCACGTGCTGGTTCGCTGGACGCGCGTTTCCGGCGCGTTTGGTCAGTTTGAGCTGATGATATTTGCCCTGACGTACGTTATGCAGCGTTTCCAGTGCCGGTGTAGCTGAACCGAGAATAATCGGAATTTGCTCATTATGCGCGCGCCAGACGGCCAGGTCACGGGCATGATAGCGCCACCCTTCCTGCTGTTTGTAGGAGCTGTCATGCTCTTCGTCGATAACGATCACCCCGAGATTTTTGAACGGGGTAAATAAGGAAGAGCGGGTGCCAATCACGATCCCGGCTTCGCCGTTCTTCGCTTTCAGCCAGGCCGACAGACGCTCGCTGTCGTTCAATTGTGAGTGCAGCACTTCGACCGGGGCGTTAAAGCGTTCGCGAAAACGGGCAATAGTCTGCGGCGTCAGGCCGATTTCCGGCACCATCACCAGCGCCTGTTTACCCTGCGCCAGTACGTTTTCCAGCACGCTCAAATAGACTTCCGTTTTACCCGAGCCGGTAACGCCCGCCAGCAGCCAAGCAGAAAATTTATCCGATGCGCTGTGAATAGCCCCGACCGCGGTGGCCTGCTCCGTGTTAAGGCGCAGACGCTCGCCGGTGACCGCGTAGCCGTTGCGCCAGTCTGAAATATCAGGCGCCTCGCTGGCTAAATCGCAGTAGCCTTTTTTACGCAACGCTTGCAGGGCGGCATCGTTAAATTCGAGCTCAGCTACCTGATGGCGCCAGATTTTGCCCTGACGCAGCGCGGCTAAGGCCTGTTGCTGCTTCGCGGAACGCTTAAGGGTGTGGATGTCCACCGCCTGACCCTGTTCCGTTGCAAACCAGTACCACAGCGGCGCGGCGCTGGCGGGTTTCCCTTGACGCAGCAGAATCGGCAGGGCGTGAAACAACACGTCGCCAATCGGATGATGATAATACTCCGCCGCCCACTGCAGCATGCGCCAGACGGCAGGTGAGTAGACCGGTTCATCATCCAGCACTTCCACCACGCTTTTCAGATCGGACAGCGGCAGTTCGCTGTTATCGCTGACGGAGACCACAATCCCCACCCGCTCCTGCTGCTTGCCAAACGGCACGCGCACGCGACATCCGGCCTGAGCGCTGATGCCTTCGGGCAACAGATAGTCAAAGGTGCGTGGTAGTGGAACGGGCAGGGCAACGTGTGCGACGGGCATCGAATCTTCCTGACTTGAAAAGGGGCGCGTTAGTATACACATTACACTAAGGCGACGAGCGGATCAGTTTGCAACCCCTGGTTAAATTCTGTATGATTCGCCGCCTTTGGTGCACATTTGTGGTATCAAAAGGCCTATACTATTAACTTCACGCGGTGTCTGGCGTTAGGGCTGGAAGAGCGGCGTGGCCTTTACTGAGGTTTCCCATGAAAAAAGGTATTCACCCAAATTACGCAGAAGTTACTGCAAACTGTTCTTGCGGTAACGTGATGACCATCCGTTCTACCGTTGGTCACGATCTGAACCTGGACGTGTGCGGCAAATGCCACCCGTTCTACACTGGCAAGCAGCGTGACGTTGCTACCGGTGGCCGTGTTGACCGCTTCAACAAGCGTTTCAGCATCCCGGGCGCTAAATAAGCATCCCGAGAAAAAGGCGCCGAAAGGCGCCTTTTTTGTATCTGCCCTTCTTGACGTTGCCTCTACATTATCAGAACGACAAATCAATAAAATCGGAACGACGTTTCTCTTTTGTGTTTTTTAATTTCTTAAATGCGTGTTTGCGCTTTTAGATATTGCCTATTTTGCCGCTTTTCGTTATCGGGTGGCAGAATTGAAAAGGTTTTTAACTCCCTCTCGTTAATATACTCCTGTCACTTTTCCACTGCATACATATTCTGGCTGCGTTTTTCATGGATCGGTTTTTCTTAGCTGGACACTGAAAGCCTGAGGTATTTTATTTTCAATTACTTCGAGAGGGATTTTTATGAAGTTATCACGTGCGTTAATATTGGTTCCGTTAATATCCTGCGCAGCCCATGCTGGCTACGTTGATTACCGCCATGAATATTATGATGATGGTCGAAACTACGATCGTGTGTATATGTCACACCGCTTTGAAAGCGGCTTTGGTGTGGCGGTCGAAGCTATCTCGCGGTCCGACGATGCGGAGGCGGATAAGCCTTATAATAACCTCGAAACTAACGGCACAGAGTACACCGCAAGCTATCAGTTTATCTGGAATCAGCTGATATGGCAGCCAGGCTTTGTGGTGGAAACTGATGAAAATCAGGCCATTTACAAACCTTATCTTCGCGTTCAGTACAACATCAATGACAGCTGGTGGACCGCTTTCCGCTATCGCTATGAGTATACTCGCCGTAACGCCGAGGGTCGCGATGACCGCAGCGTACAGCGCCCGGAAGCGTGGCTTGGATATAATGTCGAAAACTGGATGTTTGAAGTCAACGGAATTTATAAATTTGCCGAGGAAGAGAATTTATATAATAACACTAAGCGTGATTATGAATATAATTTCCGTGTCGCGTATAAGTTCGGTCAATGGGTTCCATTTATTGAAGTCGGTAATGTTTCATCCGGGTATAACACGGCCACCACTGACGATCGTCAAACGCGTTATCGTACCGGTATTGGATATAATTTCTAAACGCTCAGGTAATATTCATCATTGCAGGATATGATTTCCTGAATAATTGGCTAAATTGAAATGGGCAGGAAACATCCTGCCCATTTATTTGTCAGTATTCCCACGTATCCGGGTCAATCCCCAGTTCACGCATAATAATCTTCGCTTCTTCCGGGATCTCATCACTGCGTTCTTTACGCAGATCTTCATCGTTCGGCAGCGGTTGACCGGTAAATGCATGCAGGAACGCTTCACACAACAGTTCGCTGTTGGTGGCATGGCGCAGGTTGTTCACCTGGCGACGGGTGCGTTCATCGGTGAGGATCTTCAGCACCTTCAGAGGAATGGACACCGTAATTTTTTTGACCTGCTCACTCTTCTTACCGTGCTCAGCGTAGGGGCTGATATATTCGCCGCTCCATTCAGCCATGAGACTCTCATCCTCTAATCATTAATAAAAGGCCAGGGCGCGCTGCCCAAACCATAATCCTGCACAGTTTACCCCAGAGGTGTGACCATGACACCAGCAAAGCCTCTGTGTATGTGCGCTAATGCATATAATTTTAACGGCTATTTCCCGATTGCTCAATCTATACGCAAAGAAGTTTAGATGTCCAGATGTATTGACGTCTATTGTGGCAGTGGTTACTCTGAAGCCTGACTTTTCACCGATGAAGCCAGGAACGATTCACCATGACGCGTAAACAAGCCACTATCGCAGTGCGTAGCGGGTTAAATGATGACGAGCAATATGGCTGCGTTGTCCCCCCGATTCACCTCTCCAGTACCTATAACTTCACCGGATTTAACGAACCACGCGCCCACGATTATTCTCGTCGCGGCAACCCGACGCGTGACGTCGTACAGCGTGCGCTGGCGGAACTGGAAGGCGGCGCGGGTGCCGTTCTGACCAATACCGGCATGTCGGCCATCCATCTGGTGACCACTGTTTTCCTGAAGCCAGGCGATCTGCTGGTGGCCCCGCATGACTGCTACGGCGGCAGCTATCGTTTGTTCGATAGCCTGGCGAAACGCGGCTGTTATCGCGTGCTGTTTGTCGATCAGAATGATGAGCAGGCGCTCAAAGCGGCACTGGCGGAAAAACCGAAGCTGGTGTTAGTGGAAAGCCCAAGCAACCCGTTGCTGCGGGTGGTGGATATTGCGAAAATCTGTGAGCTGGCGCGGGCCGCTGGCGCGGTGAGCGTCGTCGATAACACCTTCCTCAGCCCGGCATTGCAAAATCCGCTGGCGCTCGGCGCGGATCTGGTGCTGCACTCCTGTACCAAATACCTCAACGGACACTCCGATGTGGTGGCGGGGGTGGTGATTGCCAAAGATCCTGACACCCTGACCGAGTTGGCCTGGTGGGCGAACAACATCGGCGTCACCGGCAGCGCGTTTGACAGCTACCTGCTGCTGCGCGGTCTGCGTACGCTTTCGCCGCGTATGGAAGTGGCGCAGCGCAATGCGACGGCAATTGTTGAGTTCCTGAAGCAGCAACCGCGGGTGAAAAAGCTGTATCATCCTTCTCTGCCGGAAAACCAGGGCCACGAAATTGCCGCTCGTCAGCAGAAAGGGTTTGGCGCGATGCTCAGTTTTGAACTGGATGGCGATGAAAATACGCTGCGTCGATTCCTGGGCGGGCTGTCGTTGTTCACGCTGGCTGAGTCCCTGGGCGGGGTGGAAAGTCTGATTTCCCACTCGGCGACCATGACACACGCGGGCATGGCGCCAGAAGCGCGCGCGGCGGCGGGCATCTCTGAAACGCTGCTGCGTATTTCGACCGGTATAGAAGACAGTGAAGATTTAATTGCCGACCTGGAAAATGGGTTCCGGGCAGCAAACGAGGGGTAAACATGAGTGTGATAGCGCAGGCAGGGACGAAGAGTCGTCAACTGCATAAGTTTGGTGGCAGTAGTCTGGCGGATGTGAAATGTTACCTGCGCGTGGCAGGTATTATGGCTGAGCACTCGCAGCCAGACGACATGATGGTCGTTTCCGCCGCCGGTAGCACCACCAACCAGCTGATCAGCTGGCTGAAACTTAGCCAGACTGACAGGCTCTCTGCGCATCAGGTTCAGCAGGCGCTGCGCCGTTATCAGATTGAATTGATGACCGGCCTGCTCTCTGCAGAGGTGGCCGACCGCATGATCGCCGAATTTATTCACGATCTTGAACGTCTGGCCGCGCTCCTCGACGGCGGTATCAACGACGCGGTGTATGCCGAAGTGGTGGGCCACGGTGAAGTGTGGTCCGCACGTTTGATGGCAGCCGTATTGCAACAACAAGGTCTGGATGCCGCCTGGCTCGACGCCCGTGCGTTTTTGCGCGCAGAGCGTGCGGCCCAGCCGCAGGTCGATGAAGGCCTCTCTTTTCCGCTGCTGCAGCAACTGCTGGCGCAGCATCCCAACAAACGCTTGGTGGTGACCGGATTTATCAGCCGCGATAACGCGGGCCATACGGTGCTGCTGGGCCGTAACGGCTCTGACTATTCCGCCACCCAAATTGGTGCGCTGGCCGGGGTGTCCCGCGTGACCATCTGGAGCGATGTGGCAGGCGTCTACAGCGCCGATCCGCGCAAGGTCAAAGATGCGTGTCTGCTGCCGCTGCTGCGTCTGGACGAAGCCAGCGAGCTGGCCCGTCTGGCGGCACCGGTGCTGCACGCCCGTACGCTACAGCCGGTGTCCGGCAGCGATATCGATTTACAGCTGCGCTGCAGCTACACCCCCGATCAAGGCTCAACACGCATTGAGCGTGTGCTGGCCTCCGGGACCGGGGCGCGCATCGTCACCAGCCATGACGACGTGTGCCTGATTGAGTTCCAGGTGCCGACCAGCCAGGACTTTAAGCTGGCGCACAAAGAAATCGATCTGGTTCTCAAGCGTACGCAGGTGCGACCGCTGGCCGTCGGGGTGCATACCGACCGCCATCTGCTGCAATTCTGCTACACCGCAGAAGTGGCCGATAGCGCGCTGAAACTGTTGGATGAAGCGGGCCTGCCGGGCGAACTGCGGCTGCGTCAGGGCCTGGCGCTGATTGCGATGGTCGGCGCAGGTGTCACCCGTAACCCGCTGCATTGCCACCGGTTCTGGCAGCAGTTGAAAGGCCAGCCAGTCGAATTTACCTGGCAGTCTGAAGAAGGCATCAGCCTGGTGGCGGTGTTGCGTACCGGCCCAACGGAAAGCCTGATCCAGGGGCTGCATCAGTCTCTGTTCCGCGCGGAAAAACGCATCGGCCTGGTGCTGTTTGGCAAAGGCAATATCGGTTCGCGCTGGTTGGAGCTGTTCGCCCGCGAGCAAAGCACGCTTTCGGCTCGCACCGGGTTTGAATTTGTGTTGGCGGGCGTGGTAGATAGCCGCCGCAGCCTACTGAATTACGAAGGGCTGGATGCCAGCCGGGCGTTAGCCTTCTTTAACGATGAAGCGGTCGAGCAGGACGAAGAGTCGCTGTTCCTGTGGATGCGTGCGCACCCATACGATGATTTAGTGGTGCTCGATGTGACCGCCAGCAGCCAGCTCGCCGAGCAGTATCTGGATTTCGCCAGCCACGGTTTCCACGTGATCAGCGCCAACAAACTGGCCGGGGCCAGCACCAGCGACAAATACCGTCAGATTCATGACGCGTTTGAGAAAACGGGCCGTCACTGGCTGTACAACGCCACCGTCGGGGCGGGTCTGCCGGTGAACTTCACCGTACGCGATCTGCGTGACAGCGGTGATTCCATTCTGGCGATCAGCGGTATTTTCTCCGGCACCCTGTCATGGCTATTTCTACAGTTTGATGGCACGGTGCCGTTTACCGAGCTGGTGGATCAGGCATGGCAGCAGGGCCTGACTGAACCCGACCCGCGCGTCGACCTGTCCGGGAAAGACGTGATGCGCAAGCTGGTGATCCTCGCCCGTGAAGCGGGATACGACATCGAGCCTGACCAGGTGCGTGTGGAATCGCTGGTCCCATCGCACTGCGAGGAAGGGTCTATCGATCACTTCTTTGAAAACGGTGAAGATCTGAATGAACAGATGATTCAGCGTCTTGAAGCCGCGCGTGAAATGGGCCTGGTTCTGAGGTACGTGGCGCGTTTCGATGCCAACGGCAAAGCCCGCGTCGGTGTGGAAGCAGTACGTCCTGAGCACCCGCTGGCGGCGCTGCTGCCCTGCGATAACGTCTTTGCTATCGAAAGCCGTTGGTATCGCGATAACCCGCTGGTGATCCGTGGCCCGGGGGCCGGTCGCGACGTGACCGCCGGGGCCATTCAATCCGACATCAACCGTCTGGCTCAGCTGCTGTAGCCGTAAACTGCCTTCTCCTTGGGAGAGGGCAGTCGTCTTCCCCTCCCGATCATGAATTATTTTCACCCTCGCTGAACAATCCTCACCCCTTCTGCATTATTTTTAGTTGACGGCACTCCGCTTTTCAGTCATTTTTGACTTCTGGACGTCTAAACGTATAGATGCCTCATAACACAACATATAACGACAAGCGATTGAAGAGGTAAGGTATGAGCTTTTTTCACGCCAACCAGCGGGAAGCCCTGAATCAGAGCCTGGCAGAAGTACAAGGCCAGATTAATGTTTCCTTTGAGTTTTTCCCGCCGCGCACCAGTGAAATGGAGCAGACCCTGTGGGCCTCTATCGATCGCCTGAGCAGCCTGAAGCCGAAATTCGTTTCCGTGACCTACGGGGCCAACTCCGGCGAGCGTGACCGTACGCACAGCATTATCAAAGGCATCAAAGACCGCACCGGGCTGGAAGCCGCGCCGCACTTAACCTGTATTGACGCGACCCGCGACGAACTGCGCACTATCGCCCAGGACTACTGGAACAACGGCATTCGTCACATCGTCGCGCTGCGCGGTGACCTGCCGCCGGGGAGCGGTAAACCAGATATGTATGCGGCGGATTTAGTCGGCCTGCTGAAAGACGTCGGCGATTTTGATATTTCAGTGGCGGCGTATCCGGAAGTCCATCCGGAAGCGAAAAGCGCGCAGGCTGATTTGCTCAACCTGAAACGCAAAGTCGACGCCGGGGCCAATCGGGCGATCACCCAGTTTTTCTTCGATGTGGAAAGCTACCTGCGTTTTCGCGATCGCTGCGCATCGACCGGTATCGACGTGGAAATTATTCCAGGCATTCTGCCGGTGTCTAACTTCAAACAGGCGAAGAAGTTTGCCGACATGACTAACGTGCGCATCCCAACCTGGATGGCCAAAATGTTTGAGGGGCTGGATGACGACGCGGAAACCCGCAAGCTGGTGGGGGCGAATATCGCGATGGACATGGTGAAAATCCTCAGCCGCGAAGGCGTGAAGGATTTCCACTTTTACACCCTGAACCGTGCGGAAATGAGCTACGCCATCTGCCATACCCTGGGCGTTCGCCCGGGGCTGTAAAAAAGAGGCCCTCAGATGAGGGCCTCTTGCTTTCGTTCCCCTCATTCTTTTCCCTTCATAATTCATGGTCATTGTCGAAAATTTACGAACGCATCGACATTTCTACGCCTGACTTTTGTTATGTTGCTTTTGACCAGAAGGAAACAACTATCAAATCTGTAGATTTTTTCATCTATAACTTATCTACAGAGCTGTATATCTTGGTTTGAAATCAATGAAGGGAGCAGGAAGATGAGCACCAACGAAAACGATCACAATACGTTGTCAGCAGGGAAGTGCCCGTTTCATCAGGGCGGACATGATGAAAGTGCCGGAGCAGGGACCAGTACCCGAGACTGGTGGCCAAAACAACTCCGAGTAGACCTCCTCAATCAGCACTCCAATCGCTCGAACCCGCTGGGCGAAGATTTTGATTATCGCAAAGAATTCAGCAAATTAGATTACACCGCTCTGAAAGGTGACCTCAAAGCGCTCTTAACCGATTCACAACCCTGGTGGCCCGCAGACTGGGGCAGCTACGTGGGGCTGTTTATCCGTATGGCCTGGCACGGTGCGGGTACGTATCGTGCTGTTGACGGGCGGGGCGGTGCGGGTCGTGGTCAGCAGCGTTTTGCACCGCTTAACTCCTGGCCGGATAACGTCAGTCTGGATAAAGCGCGTCGTCTGTTGTGGCCTATCAAGCAAAAATACGGCCAGAAAATCTCCTGGGCCGACCTGTTTATCCTTGCCGGTAACGTGGCGCTGGAAAACTCCGGCTTCCGTACCTTTGGTTTTGGTGCCGGGCGTGAAGATGTTTGGGAACCGGATCTCGACGTGAACTGGGGTGATGAAAAAGCCTGGCTGGAACATCGTGACCCGGAAGCGATCGCTAAACGTCCGCTCTCTGCCACTGAAATGGGCCTGATTTACGTTAACCCGGAAGGGCCAAACGCCAGCGGTGAACCCCTTTCTGCGGCAGCGGCTATTCGTGCCACCTTCAGCAATATGAGTATGAACGATGAAGAGACGGTGGCGCTGATTGCCGGGGGCCATACGCTGGGTAAAACCCACGGTGCGGCGGCCGCTACTCACGTCGGCGTCGATCCTGAAGCTGCCCCGATTGAATCGCAGGGGTTTGGATGGGCCAGCACGTATGGCAGCGGTGTGGGCGCGGATGCGATCACCTCCGGTCTGGAAGTGGTCTGGACGCAAACCCCGACCCAGTGGAGTAATTTCTTCTTCGAAAACTTGTTCAAATTTGAGTGGGTACAAACGCGCAGCCCGGCGGGTGCCATCCAGTTTGAAGCGGTTGATGCGCCGGAAATCATTCCCGATCCGTTCGACCCGTCGAAGAAACGTAAGCCAACCATGTTGGTAACCGATTTGACGCTGCGTTTTGATCCTGAATTCGAGAAAATCTCTCGTCGCTTCCTCAACGATCCGCAGGCGTTCAACGAAGCCTTTGCGCGTGCGTGGTACAAACTGACGCACCGGGATATGGGGCCAAAAGCGCGTTACATTGGCCCGGAAGTGCCAAAAGAAGACTTGATTTGGCAGGATCCGCTGCCCTATCCGTTCTTCCAACCGACGGCTGACGATATTGAAAGCCTGAAAGCAGAGATTGCGGCGTCAGGGCTGTCTGTCAGCGAATTGGTTTCGGTGGCATGGGCTTCCGCATCCACCTTCCGTGGGGGGGATAAGCGCGGCGGTGCCAACGGCGCACGTCTCGCGCTGGCTCCTCAGCGCGGATGGGATGTTAACGCCACGGCAGCGCGTGTTCTTCCTGTGCTGGAAGGCATTTATAAATCGACTCACAAAGCGTCGCTGGCCGATATTATCGTGCTAGCCGGTGTGGTGGGCGTTGAGCAAGCGGCAAAAGCCGCAGGCGTCAATATCACCGTGCCATTCGTGGCAGGCCGGGTGGATGCACGTCAGGATCAGACTGACATTGAAATGTTTAACCTGATGGAGCCTGTGGCAGACGGATTCCGTAACTACCGTGCGCGTCTGGATACGGCAACCACCGAGTCTCTGCTGATTGATAAAGCACAGCAGCTGACGCTGACCGCACCGGAACTGACCGTGCTGGTGGGGGGCCTGCGTGTGCTGGGTGCCAACTTTGATGGCAGCAAACACGGAGTGTTCACCGAGCGTGAAGGTGTCCTCAGCAACGATTTCTTCGTCAATCTGTTGGATATGAGTAACGAATGGAAAGCGGCGGATACCTCTAACGAGCTGTTCGAAGGCCGTTGCCGTCAGAGCGGTGAAGTGAAATTCACTGCAACCCGTTCGGATCTGGTGTTTGGCTCCAACGCCGTGCTGCGTGCGCTGGCTGAAGTGTATGCCTGTAGCGATGCCAAAGAGAAGTTTGTGAAGGACTTTGTGGCAGCGTGGGTGAAAGTGATGAATCTGGATCGCTTCGACCTGCTGTAAAACTGAGTTGTGATAAAAAAATCCCCGCTTTTTTAGCGGGGATTTTTTATGCGTGGATCCAAAAAATTAGCCCGTGTTACGCATACCCGCCGCAACCCCGGCGATGGTCACCATCAGCGCTTGTTCTACACGCGGGTCCGGTTCTTTGCCTTCTTCTTCTGCCAGACGTGAGCGGTGCAGCAGCTCAGCCTGTAGAACGTTCAGCGGGTCGGTGTAGATGTTACGCAGCTGAATGGACTCGGCAATCCACGGCAGGTCTGCCATCAGATGTGAATCGTTGGCGATGTCCAGCACCACTTTGATGTCGGCTTCCAGCAGCTTGCGCAGCTCGGCGCCCAGCGGCCACAGCTCTTTCTTCACCAGACGCTGATCGTAATATTCCGCCAGCCACAGGTCAGCTTTAGCGAACACCATTTCCAGCATTCCGAGGCGAGTTGAGAAGAACGGCCAGTCGCGACACATGGTTTCCAGTTCGCTCTGTTTGCCATCTTCCACCACTTTTTGCAGCGCCGCACCGGCCCCGAGCCAGGCTGGCAGCATCAGACGGTTTTGGGTCCAGGCGAAAATCCACGGGATAGCACGCAGGGATTCCACGCCGCCGGTCGGACGACGTTTTGCCGGACGTGAACCCAGCGGCAGTTTGCCGAGTTCCTGTTCCGGGGTTGCGGAGCGGAAGTACGGCACGAAATCTTTGTTTTCGCGCACATAGCCGCGATACATGTCGCAGGAGATATCCGACAGCTCGGCCATGATGTGACGCCATTCGGCTTTTGGCTCCGGCGGTGGCAGCAGGTTCGCTTCGAGAATAGCGCTGGTGTACAGCGACAGGCTGCTGATAGTCACTTCTGGCAGGCCGTACTTGAAGCGGATCATCTCGCCCTGTTCGGTCACACGTAGACCACCTTTCAGGCTACCCGGCGGTTGAGAGAGCAGCGCCGCATGAGCTGGCGCACCGCCACGCCCGATAGAGCCACCGCGACCGTGGAACAGCGTCAGTTCAATGCCCGCTTTTTCACAGGTTTTGATCAACGCGTCCTGCGCCTGGTACTGCGCCCAGGAGGCGGCCATCACGCCCGCATCTTTTGCGGAGTCGGAATACCCAATCATTACCATCTGCTTGCCCTGGATGAAGCCGCGATACCAGTCGATATTCAGCAGCTGCGTCATCACATCGTTGGCATTGTTCAGGTCATCAAGGGTTTCAAACAGCGGTGCAACCGGCAGGGCAAAACCGATGCCCGCTTCTTTCAGCAACAAATGCACGGCCAGCACGTCGGACGGCGTTTTTGCCATTGAAATCACGTAGGCGGCAACCGAACCTTTCGGTGCTTCGGCGATCACTTTGCAGGTGTCGAGCACTTCGCGGGTTTCTTCGCTCGGCTCCCATTGGCGTGGCAGCAGCGGGCGTTTGGAATTCAGTTCGCGGATCAGGAACGCCTGTTTGTCGGCTTCTGACCAGCTCTCGTAGTCGCCAATGCCGAGGTAGCGGGTCAGTTCGCCCAGCGCTTCGGTATGACGGGTGCTTTCCTGACGCACGTCGATGCGCACCAGCGGCACACCAAAGCACTTCACACGACGCAGGGTATCGAGCAGTTCGCCGTTGGCAATAATGCCCATTCCGCAGGCCTGCAGAGATTTGTAGCAGGCGTACAGCGGTTCCCAAAGCTGTTCGTTTTGCGTCAGCAGGCCCGCCGGTTTCGGCAGTTTTTCGCCTTTCAGGCGCGCTTCGAGCCACGCCTGCGTCGCCATCAACTGGCTGCGCAGGGTTTTCAGCAGATAACGATACGGTTCTGCGGCACCCGCTTCGCCGACGTATTCACGCAGTTCGTCGGTGCATTCCACCATCGACAGCTCGGAAATTAGCAGCTGTACGTCTTTCAGGAACAGGTCAGTCGCTTTCCAGCGGCCCAGCAGCAGAACGGTGCGGGTAATGTCGGAGGTCACGTTCGGGTTACCGTCGCGGTCACCGCCCATCCAGGAGGTGAAGCGGACCGGGACGAAATCGACAGGCAGCTGATAGCCCAGGTTATCTTCCAGCTGTTCGTTCAGCTCGCGCAGATAGTTCGGCACGCCTTCCCACAGGCTATTTTCGACCACTGCGAAGCCCCATTTGGCTTCATCCACCGGGCTTGGACGATGCTTACGGATTTCATCCGTATGCCAGGACTGGGCAATCAGCTGGCGCAGACGGCGCATCAGCTGGTGCTGTTCGTAGTCGGCGATATCTTTGTTATCCAGCTGCTTAAGGCAACTGTTCACTTCTACCATTTTATGGATCAGCGTCCGACGGGTAATTTCCGTTGGGTGAGCGGTCAGCACCAGTTCCAGCGACAGATTTTCCACCGCTTTTTTAATGGTCGCTTCGTTCAGGTTGGGCTGTTCTTTGAGTTTGCGCAGAGTGCGGGCAATGACTTCCGGATTGCTGGCCGCTTCGCCTTTTGGCGAAATGCTGTGATATTGCTCGGCGGTATTCGCCAGATTCAGGAACTGGCTAAACGCACGGGCCACCGGCAACAGCTCGTCGTTAGACAGATTTTGTAACGTGGTGAGCAACTCCTGGCGGTTGGCTTCATTGCCCGCGCGCGAGGATTTTGACAACTTACGAATGGTTTCAACGCGATCAAGAATGTTCTCGCCAAGGGCGTCTTTAATCGTTTCCCCTAGCACCTTACCGAGCATACTGACATTACTACGCAAAGCGGAATATTGTTCGTTCATTACCCCAGACACCCCATCTCATTTATGTATGTCCCTGGATTTCGCACAACCGTGATGAGACCGCTGACGGCGATACAAAATCGTTCGGACATGGTATTCGGTATTTTCTCGTCTTCACTTTATAAAGCCACGTAAAAACCCCCACGTCAATTGTTGCGAAATCGCTTCAGCAAACGAAAAAATGGCGGAAATTTGCCAAATTAAACTCAGCGGCAGTGAGATAAGCGCTACTTATGGAAATGTGAGGAAGATCACCCTCTCAGGCAGAGAGGGTGGCGGCAGAATTAATGCCAGCAAAAGTGATGGACGACCTGGGTAATTAACTCGCGTGTTGGCTTAATAAAGCGCGTTTCGAGGTATTCGTCTGGCTGGTGCGCCTGGTTAATCGAACCCGGGCCGAGCACCAGGGTTGGACACAGGGTCTGAATGTAGGGCGCTTCGGTGCAGTAGTTCACCACCTCGGTTTTTGTGCCGAGCAGTTTTTCTACCACCTGCACCAGCTGATGGTCCGGCGGACAGGCATAGCCGGGGATCGGCGGATGCAGGTCAGACACCGTCAGGCGGCCCGGCCATCTTTCGCTGATCGGGGCCAGGGCTTCGGTGAGCAGGCCGTTGAGATCGTCCAGCGTCATGCCCGGCAGCGGGCGGATATCCATGTGCAGTTCGCAGCAGGCGCAAATTCGGTTGGAGGCATCCCCGCCGTGAATGGCACCCAAATTGAGAGTGGGGTAAGGGACGGCGAAAGAATCGTAGTGATAACGTTCTTTCAGCGAATCGCGCAGCTGCATGATGCGCCCAATAGCATCGTGCATCAGCTCAATGGCGTTAACACCGCGATCCGGGTCACTGGAGTGCCCGGATTGGCCGAGCACGCGAATGGCGTTGGAAATGTGGCCTTTGTGCGCGCGTACCGGTTGCAACGACGTCGGTTCGCCGATGATGGCGCAGTCCGGGCGCAGCGAGGTGGATTCAGAGAAATAACGTGCTCCGGCCATGCTGGTTTCTTCATCGGCGGTGGCCAGAATATAGAGCGGCTTTTTCAACTGGGTGACGTCTACATCGCGCAGGGCATCAAGAATAAAGGCGAAGAAGCCTTTCATATCAGCGGTGCCGAGACCGTACAGCTTGTTGTCGTGTTCGGTCAGAGTGAAAGGATCCCGCGTCCAGCGACCATCATCAAACGGCACGGTATCGGTATGACCGGTTAACAGCAGCCCGCCTGCACCTTCTCCGATGCTGGCCAGCAGGTTGAATTTATGGCGAGTGCCCGGCACGGGCTCAATGGCCACTTTAAAGCCGAGAGTGGAGAACCAATCCGCCAGCAGATTGATTAAACCTTCATTACTCTGATCAAGAGATTCTTCGGTGGCGCTGATGGACGGTGTGGCTATCAATGCCCGATAAATCTCGATAAATGGCGGTAAATTGTTTTTCATTGTTGACACACCTTAGGTCGTGATAGTATCAATATTCATGCAGTAATAGTGAATAAAAATACATTATCGTTGAGCATAAAGGAACCCGATGTTGAATACGCTGATTATAGGCGCAAGCGGTTATGCAGGCGCTGAGCTGGTGAGTTACGTAAATCGTCATCCTCACATGAACATAACCGCTTTGACGGTCTCAGCGCAAAGCAATGATGCCGGAAAGTGTATTTCTGACCTGCACCCGCAGCTGAAAGGCATTGTCGATTTGCCCTTGCAGCCGATGTCCGACATTCGTGAATTTAGTGCGGGTGTGGACGTGGTGTTTCTCGCGACGGCGCATGAAGTGAGCCATGATTTGGTGCCGCAGTTCCTCGAGGCAGGCTGCGTGGTGTTTGATCTTTCTGGCGCGTTCCGCGTTAACGATGCTGATTTTTATCAGAAATACTACGGTTTCACTCACCAGCACCCGGAGCTGCTGGCGCAGGCCATTTACGGTCTGGCGGAGTGGAGCGGTGACCGCATTAAAGAAGCCAATTTGATTGCCGTGCCGGGTTGTTATCCGACGGCCGCTCAGCTATCGCTTAAACCATTGATCGACGCTGGGCTGTTAGATCTTTCTCAGTGGCCGGTGATCAACGCGACCAGCGGCGTGAGCGGGGCCGGGCGCAAGGCGGCGATATCCAATAGCTTCTGCGAAGTGAGCCTGCAACCGTATGGCGTATTCAATCACCGACATCATCCAGAAATCACCACCCATCTCGGCGCAGAGGTGATTTTTACCCCACATCTGGGTAACTTTAAACGTGGGATTCTGGAAACCATTACCTGTCGTCTGAAGCCGGGTGTGACTCGCGACCAGGTGGCAGATGTCTTTCATCAGGCCTATGCCAACAAACCGTTGGTGCGCCTATACGACACCGGCGTTCCGGCGCTGAAAAATGTGGTCGGTCTGCCGTTCTGCGACATTGGTTTTGCCGTTCAGGGTGAACACCTGATAGTGGTGGCCGCAGAAGATAACCTGCTGAAAGGTGCGGCGGCCCAGGCCGTGCAGTGCGCAAACATTCGTTTTGGCTTTGCCGAAACCCAGTCTCTTCTTTAATGGACACGTGATGATGAATCCTTTAATTATCAAACTCGGTGGTGTACTGCTGGACAGTGAAGAAGCGCTGGAGCGTCTGTTTGCCGCGCTGGTGAACTACCGGGCTGAGCATAAGCGCCCGTTGGTTATCGTTCATGGCGGTGGCTGCGTGGTCGATGAGCTGATGAAACAGCTCAATCTGCCGGTGCAGAAAAAGAACGGCCTGCGTGTGACGCCTGCCGATCAGATCGACATCATTACCGGCGCGCTGGCGGGTACCGCCAATAAAACGCTGCTGGCCTGGGCGAAGAAACACCATATTGCCTCCGTCGGCCTGTACCTCGGCGATGGCGATAGCGTGAAAGTGTCTCAGCTCGATGAAGAACTGGGCCACGTCGGTCTGGCGCAGCCTGGCTCGCCGAAGCTTATCCATACGCTGCTTGAAGGTGGTTTCCTGCCGGTAGTGAGCTCCATCGGGGTGACCGAAGAAGGTCAGTTGATGAACGTTAACGCAGACCAAGCGGCGACCGCGCTGGCGGCAACGCTCGGTGCAGATTTGATCCTCCTCTCCGACGTGAGCGGTATTCTGGATGGCAAAGGCCAGCGCATTGCCGAAATGACCGCCGCGAAGGCTGAACAGCTGATCGACCAGGGCATCATTACCGACGGCATGATTGTCAAAGTGAATGCGGCGCTGGATGCAGCGCGTACGCTGGGGCGTCCGGTAGATATTGCCTCCTGGCGTCATGCCGAACAGCTGCCGTCGCTGTTTAACGGTACGCCGATCGGCACGCGTATTCTGGCGTAAGATTCCATACCCGGCGGCGCGATGCTTGCCGGGGCTACACGGGTTTGGTTGGCCCGGTCACCGGGCAAAAATTTCATTATTAAGGAAGCATGTTATGGCACTTTGGGGCGGGCGTTTTACTCAGGCAGCGGATCAACGGTTCAAACAGTTCAATGACTCTTTGCGCTTTGACTATCGCCTGGCAGAGCAGGATATCATTGGCTCTGTGGCCTGGTCGAAAGCGCTGGTGACGGTTAACGTGTTGACCGCGGCTGAACAGCAGCAGCTTGAAGAAGCGCTGAACGTGCTGCTCGAAGAAGTGCGGGCTAATCCGCAGCAAATTCTTGAGAGCGATGCGGAAGACATTCATAGCTGGGTGGAAGGTAAGCTCATTGATAAGGTCGGTCAGCTGGGCAAGAAACTGCACACCGGTCGCAGCCGTAACGATCAGGTCGCTACCGATCTGAAGCTGTGGTGTAAAGACACCGTGACCGAGCTGCTGAGCGCTAACCGCCAACTGCAGGGCGCACTGGTTGAAACCGCGCAGCATAATCAGGATGCGGTCATGCCGGGCTATACCCACCTGCAACGTGCGCAGCCGGTGACTTTTGCCCATTGGTGTCTGGCGTATGTTGAAATGCTGGCGCGCGATGAAAGCCGTTTGCAGGATACCTTACGTCGTCTGGACGTGAGCCCGTTGGGCAGCGGCGCGCTGGCCGGTACCGCCTATGAAATCGACCGCGAACAGCTGGCGGGCTGGCTGGGCTTTGCCTCCGCGACCCGTAACAGCCTGGACAGCGTGTCCGACAGAGACCATGTGCTGGAGTTGCTGTCGAATGCCTCTATCGGCATGGTGCACCTGTCGCGTTTCGCCGAAGACCTGATTTTCTTTAACTCCGGTGAGGCGGGCTTCGTTGAGCTGTCTGACCGCGTGACGTCTGGCTCTTCCCTGATGCCACAGAAGAAAAACCCGGATGCGCTGGAGCTGATTCGTGGCAAATGTGGCCGGGTGCAGGGCGCATTGACCGGGATGATGATGACCCTGAAGGGCCTGCCGCTGGCGTACAACAAAGATATGCAGGAAGACAAAGAAGGGCTGTTCGATGCGCTCGACACCTGGCTCGATTGTCTGCATATGGCCACGCTGGTGCTGGACGGCATTCAGGTAAAACGTCCACGTTGTGAAGAAGCGGCGCAGCAGGGTTACGCCAACGCCACTGAACTGGCCGATTATCTGGTCGCCAAAGGCGTGCCGTTCCGTGAAGCGCACCATATCGTCGGTGAAGCGGTGGTGGAAGCCATTCGCCAGGGTAAACCGCTGGAAGCCCTTGCGCTTCCTGATTTGCAGAAGTTCAGCGCGGTGATTGGGGATGACGTTTATCCGATTCTATCGCTGCAATCCTGCCTCGATAAGCGTGCCGCTCAGGGCGGCGTGTCGCCGAAACAGGTGGCTCAGGCGATTCGCGATGCGAAGGAACGTTTGGGTTAAGTCCCTAAAATTGTCGGGCGGCGCTGCGCTTATCCGGCCTACAAAGATCAGCCCAACCGCACGTTGGGCTTTTTTATGGTTCATCGCGCCTTACCGGGGAACGCTGCTTTTATCTTCATAAAAAAGTAGTCGTTATCCCGGTATCCGTATGCCAT
>NZ_JBIGIN010000049.1:0-28118 GCF_043558715.1 Scandinavium sp. M-37 | reverse complement strand
GTGATAAAACGAATGGCATACGGATACCGGGATAACGACTACTTTTTTATGAAGATAAAAGCAGCGTTCCCCGGTAAGGCGCGATGAACCTAAAAAAAGCCCCCGATTTTTACAACCGGGGGCTTTTTGTCGGGTGGGGCTGAGCTCACCCGGCCTACATTTTTCTGTGGCGAGGCATTATTTAAATTTTGCCTGCTGGAACAGGGTGTCCCACATGCCGAGGACCAGCGCCTGATCGCGCGGGTTCAGTTCCCCGGCGTGGATGGCTTTTTCCAGGCTCTGGGTGACTTTTTCGTAGACCGCTTCCGGAGAGTGATCGTCCCCTGCTTCCAGGTCTGCTACCGCGAGCGTCAGGTGGCCGCGCAGATAGCCGCTGGCAAACAGTTCATCGTCACTGGCGTGCTCTACCATGTCATCAATTAACGCCAGAATGCGCGATTCAAATTCTGCGATCATCTTCTTTCCTCAATTTAGATCTTCCGGCCAGGGGAAGTGTTCCGCCGTTAACGTCGGCGTTTGATAATAATCTTGTAATGCCGCGATGAGACGTGCCGGACGCGCCGGGATCCCTTCTTCGAGATAGGTCATCACCTGCGCATGCACCCGACGCTGGAACACGATGCGGTCAGGCTCAAAATCCCCTTCGAGATTGTCGCAGCTGACGTTGAACGGGAAACCCGCAGCGGCACAAAACAGCCAGTCAAACGCCTGGGGTTTGACTTCCACATCTTCGAACTGACCCTGGGTTTTGGCATCACGCCCGTCCGGGCAGTACCAGTAGCCAAAATCCACCAGTTTGCGGCGCTCGGCACCCGCAATGCACCAGTGCGAAATCTCATGCAGAGCGCTGGCATAAAAGCCATGGGCAAAGACGATGCGGTTGTACGGCACATCGGCATCAGCTGGAAGATAAATCGGTTCGTCCTCGCCTGAAATCAGACGGGTATTAAAATCATCAGCAAAGCAACTGTCGAAAATGTCGATCAGCTGCTGATAATGGTGTTGTTGTTGCATTAATGAATTCCCAACCACTGGAGGATCTCCGCCCCGTGACTGTCATAGAGAAGTTTTGCGCTCATTACCGCCGAAACGATGACGATCATCGGCCGGATCAGCGTTTGTCCTTTGCTGAGCACCAGTCGCGATCCCATTCGCGCCCCTAAAAATTGTCCTGCCATCATCACAAAACCGGTTCCCCAAATCACCTTGCCGCCGATGATAAACAGCAGCAAACCGCCGACGTTTGAGGTGGCGTTAAGCACTTTGGCGTGCGCGGTAGATTTGGCGAGATTAAAACCGGCCAGCGTCACAAACGCCAGCGCATAAAATGAACCCGCACCGGGGCCGAAAAATCCGTCGTAAAAGCCGACGCAGCCGCCAGACACCAGCGCAAACGGCAACCCGTGCAGGCGACGCTGACGGTCTTCTTCGCCAAGCTTTGGCATCAGCAGGAAATAGAGGCCAATGCCGATCACCAGCAGCGGCAAAATTTGACGCAGGATGTCTGACTGCACGTGCTGAACCAGCAGTGCGCCGCTCATCGAGCCAATAAAGGTCATCAGGATATTGAGCTTCTGGTCCGCCAGGCTGACCACTTTGCGCCGTATAAAATAGAGCGAGGACGATAGCGACCCACCGCAGGCCTGCAGTTTGTTAGTGGCCAGCGCATTTGCCGGTGACATGCCCACAGCCAGCAGCGCAGGAATGGTCAACAGACCGCCGCCCCCGGCCAGGGAATCAATAAACCCGGCCAGCAGCGCGATAAAGAAAAGTGCCACCAGCAGTAGCGGTGACACCATAAATATCTCAGTGAAATGTTCCATCAGAGGACATGCTCATCCAGTAGCGCCTGGCAGGAAGGCGGCAACGGCGGTGCCGTCTTCTTCACAGGTTTGGAGGTTCCCGGTTTCGGTGGCTGAAACCAGCTTTGTAGCTCAGCCCCACAGCCATCGCCTGCCGGGGGTGCGACCTGGTCTTCGCACTCTAAGCTCCCGGCCGGGCAGCGCAGACGTACGTGCATATGGGCGCGATGCTGGAACCACGGACGCACTTTTCGCAGCCAGTCACGGTCGGTTCCGGCATCCAGGCACAGCTGCTGTTTAATCGCCGGGTTGACGAAAATACGCGTCACGTCGTTATCTTTGGCGGCCAGTTTAATCAGCGCACTGATTTTCGGCGTCCACAGCGACGGCACCACACGCTTGCCATCAGCGGCCACAAGATCCAGCGCCTGCGGTTTAAGCAACTGCGCAGAGGTCCAGCGGGTTTGTGGGAGTTGCAGGAAAATATCGACGTCCAGCCCGGACTGATGGCTGGCGTGACCGCCGTTAAAGCGCCCGCCTGCGGGCATCCCCATATCGCCAATCAGCATCGTGCCAAGTCCCAGATTATGCACCTGGTTGCTTAGACGCTGAATGAACAGGATAAGGTCCGGATGACCGAAGTAGCGACGCTGGTCGGTACGCATCACCTGATAGTTATCGGAACGCAACGGCAACCCTTCCGCCCCGACGATACAGCCGTTGGCAAAGGCGCCAATCGACTGTGCGGTACCCGGAATCGGCTGGGTGATTTTTTGCCACGGCGTGGCGGCGTATCCCACGCTGCTAGCCAACAAGGCCAGCAGCGCAATAACGGTTTTTTTCATTTTCCCGCATTTCCCTGGAGAGAATTACCAGCGAGGAAGCGTGGTGGTCACATCGGCATTTTGCGCACGCTGGCGCAGCAGATGATCCATCAGAACGATCGCCAGCATCGCTTCCGCGATAGGCACCGCGCGGATCCCAACACAGGGGTCGTGACGGCCTTTGGTGATCATCTCGACTTCTTCGCCAAAACGATTGATGGTGCGACCCGGCACGGTGATGCTGGAGGTCGGTTTTAACGCCATGTGAGCAATGATTTGCTGCCCGCTGCTGATCCCGCCCAGCACGCCACCGGCGTGGTTGCTCTGGAAACCGGCGTGGGTGATTTCATCCCGATTCTGGCTACCGCGCAGGCTGACAACGCCAAACCCGTCGCCAATCTCGACGCCTTTTACTGCATTAATGCTCATCAGTGCGTGGGCAATGTCTGCATCGAGACGGTCAAATACCGGCTCGCCGAGGCCCGGCGGTACGCCGTCAGCTACCACGGAAACCTTCGCCCCAATCGAGTCACCTTCTTTTTTCAGGCCGCGCATCAGTTCGTCGAGCGCCTCGATTTTGTCCGGGTCCGGGCAGAAGAACGGGTTCTGTTCCACCTGCTCCCAGTCTTTGATTTCCAGCGGGATATCACCCATTTGGGTCAGACAACCGCGAATAACAATGCCAAATTTCTGTGCCAGATATTTCTTGGCAATCGCACCGGCGGCAACGCGCATTGCCGTTTCACGGGCGGAAGAACGACCGCCGCCGCGATAATCGCGCAGTCCGTATTTCTGTTCGTAGGTATAGTCGGCATGACCCGGACGGAAAACGTCTTTGATAGCACTGTAATCCTGAGAACGCTGATCGGTGTTCTCAATCAGCAGGCCAATGCTGGTGCCAGTGGTCACGCCTTCGAACACCCCAGAGAGGATTTTCACCTGGTCCGGTTCGCGGCGCTGGGTGGTATAACGCGAAGTGCCAGGACGGCGACGGTCGAGGTCGTGCTGCAGGTCCGCCTCCGTCAGAGGAATGCCCGGCGGCACGCCGTCCACGATGCAGCCGAGGGCCACACCGTGTGATTCGCCGAAGGTCGTTACGCGAAAGAGTTGTCCAATTGTGTTTCCGGCCATCACGGCTCCATCGAATTTTAATTAGTCTTTATAGATGCTGAAGTGTTCGCGGGCAGCCACAAGCTGCGCTTTGGTGAGCATAAAGACGCCGTCACCGCCGTTATCAAACTCAAGCCAGGTGAACGGAACGTCAGGATACTGCTCTATCAGATGTACCATGCTGTTACCGACTTCACAAATCAGAATGCCGTCGTCAGTCAGGTAATCCGGCGCGTTGCCCAGAATACGGCGTGTCAGCTTCAGGCCATCAGAACCGGATGCCAAACCCAGTTCCGGCTCGTGGCGATATTCGTTCGGCAGGTCGGCCATGTCTTCCGCGTCAACGTACGGCGGATTGGTGACAATCAGGTCGTACTGCACTTTTGGCAGGTCGCGGAAGAGGTCGGAACGGATAGGGGTCACGTGATGGATAAGACCGTGCTCTTCGATGTTTTGCTCGGCTACAGCCAGCGCGTCGGCAGAGATATCCACGCCATCCACTTCCGCTTCCGGGAAGGCATAAGCACAGGCGATGGCGATACAGCCACTGCCGGTACACATATCCAGAATATGCTCAGGCTGATGAGAAATCAGGCCGGCAAAACGGTTGTTGATAAGCTCACCAATCGGCGAGCGCGGCACCAGCACGCGTTCATCAACATAAAATTCGTGGCCGCAGAACCAGGCTTTGTTCGTCAGATAGGAGACCGGGATACGCTCGTTGACGCGGCGAATCACGCGTTCGACGATGCGATGTTTTTCACTGGAGGTCAGACGTGCGCTGCGCATGTCTTCAGGGATATCCAGCGGTAAATAGAGTGACGGCAGCACCAGCTGAACGGCCTCATCCCACGGGTTGTCCGTGCCATGACCGTACCAGATCCCCGCCGCGCTAAAGCGGCTGACTGACCAGCGCAACATATCCTGAATGGTATGCAGCTCATTGACTGCTTCATCGACAAAAATTTTATCCACTTTCCCCTCCAGGGCCCATCGCTGAAATTCGGCGGCTAGTTTGCCATGAAGACGCCGATAAATCAGCTTTCTTGCGTCGCAGGATGGGAGAAATTGGCGTTTTCTCTGCCCGTGCGCCCCAAGAGTCGGGTAAACTGCCGCAAAGCGAAAATGAGAAGTGAAGATGAAGAAGAAAACCTCACTCAGCGATGAGGATCAGGCGCTGTTCCGTCAGCTGATGACCGGCACCCGCCAGATTAAGCAGGACACCATTGTCCATCGCCCGACGCGTAAGAAAGTCAGCGAAGTGCCGGTGAAGCGTTTGCTTCAGGAGCAGGTCGATAACAGCCACTATTTTTCCGATGAGTTTCAGCCGCTGCTGAATACTGAAGGCGCGATGAAATACGTGCGCCATGACGTCAGCCATTTTGAGGCCAAGAAGCTGCGTCGCGGTGATTATTCCCCGGAGCTGTTTCTCGATTTGCACGGGCTGACGCAGATGCAGGCCAAACAGGAATTAGGCGCGCTGATTGCCGCCTGCCGTCGAGAACACGTATTTTGCGCCTGTGTGATGCACGGGCATGGGAAGCATATACTCAAGCAGCAAACACCGCTGTGGCTGGCGCAGCACCCACACGTGATGGCGTTTCATCAGGCACCGAAAGAGTACGGCGGAGATGCCGCGCTGCTGGTGTTGATCGAGGTGGAAGAGTGGCAGCCGCCGGAATTACCTTAACTCGAACTATTCAGCGTTAAAGGTGGCGGAAAAGAGACGGGTAAAAGTGGCGGGAAGCGCACGGCTCACCCGCCTCTCACTCAGATGGCTTTAGCCATCTTCAGATTGCACGGGCTCATCTGCCAGTTAAACTGGCCTTGCCCGCTGGCATCCAGCGTGACGTTAGCAATCGCGGATGTCGAGAACATCGGCGGTGTTTCGCCTGGGCAGAGCTCGGAAACCAGGTAGCCTACCAGCGGCAGGTGAGAAACCACCAGCGCAGAAGCAACACCTTCGTTTGCCAGCGCCTGTAGATAGGCGCTTACCAGCCCTACATCGCCGCACGGCGTGAGTTCCGGCAGGACATCGATCTCTTTTGGCAGGTTCATGCACTCCCCCACCACATCCAGCGTTTGTTCTGCTCGTAAGAACGGGCTGACCAGAACGCGCTCAATATCCACTTTTTGACCTTTCAGCCAGTTCGCCATTTGACGGGATTCATCGCAACCACAGGTAGTGAGTGGACGAACCGAGTCGCTGGCTGCATCGAGGGCAGCGTCGCCGTGACGCATGATAAAAACTTGCATATTGCACCGCTTTTGTTAACCAGAAGCACCGAAGTAAGCCGAACGTAAGATAACGTTGCCTACTCAGTGGCCGGGCATTGTGCCTGATCCATTCGATGAATGAAACGCTGTTTTTTACCTTAATGGCGTAAGTATAGTCAATCTTTGTTTACAAAATAGCCACTCAGCAGCGTTAACCCCCGTCAGGATTTACCTTTATTTGACCTCAACGTAACGTCTCAGTTTCATTTTCGGGCCAAAAGGCCAGGCCCTTTTCTGCCATCCTTGTTAGTGCGTCACACGGCGTGAACCGTGGCCCAAATTGGGCGGCGAGGCGTTGCAGAATCGCCACGACTTCCCCCGCACCGAGGCTATCCATATAGCGGAACGGGCCGCCTAAAAACGGCGGAAAACCAATACCAAACACCGCCCCAATGTCGCCATCGCGGGCGCTACGAACAACCTGTTCATCAAAGCAACGTGCGGCTTCGTTCAACATCATCATCACGCAACGCTCGGCAATCTGCTGGCCGGACAGCGTACCCTTCTGCCCACGCCCAATAAGCGTATAAATTGCAGGGTCAGGCTGTTTTTTGCTTTTACGCCCTTTTGCGCCGTAAAGATAGAAACCACGACCATTTTTTCTGCCTTTGCGATCGTCATTCAAAATTGCGTTAATGATATTTGCAGGTGCGCTAAAACGATCCCCATAAGCGCTTTCCAGCACTGGAATAATTTTAGTCCCGGTATCAATTCCCACCTCATCCAAAAGTTGGATTGGCCCCACCGGGAAGCCAAATTGGGTCAATGCGCCGTCAATCTGTTCAATGGATTCGCCTTCCGTCAGCAATCGCATCGCTTCATTAATGTAAGGCGCCAGAATGCGGTTGACGTAGAAACCTGCTTTATCGGCCACCACGATCGGCGTTTTACCGAGCTGTTTTGCCAGCTTCACGGTGGTGGCAATGGTCGTTTCCGAGGTTCCCGCATGCGGGATCACTTCCACCAGCGGCATTTTTTCCACCGGGCTGAAGAAATGCAGGCCGATCACCTGCGCCGGGCGCAGAGCCTGTGCGGCGATATCGCCAATCGGTAATGACGAGGTGTTAGAAGCAAAAATGGTGTGTGGGGCGAAATGGGCCTCGACGTCGGCAACCATCTGTTGTTTCAGCGATAAATCTTCGAACACCGCTTCAATCACCACGTCACGATGCGAAAAGCCGCGATAATCAGTAGTGCCAGAGATCAACGCCAGTTGAGTGTCACGCTCGCTCGATCGGATATGGCGGCGGCGCACCTTTTTATCAAGCAGCTCCCAGCTGTACTTCAGCGCATGGGTAATGCCTTTGGCATTGATATCCTTTATACGTACCGGCAGTTTTGCCTTACTGGCGGTGACAAAAGCAATTCCGCCGCCCATCAGGCCGCCACCGATCACTGCGACAGAATGCAGCGGCTGCGGCTCAGCGCTGGCCGCCGGGTCCTTCTTCACCTCAGTACTGGCAAAGAAAATCGAGCGCAGGGCTTTGGATTGCGGAGTCATCGCCAGTTCGCCAAACGCCCGCGCTTCCGCCTCATACCCGCTGCTGCTGCCCTGTGATAGTCCGGTTTCCAGCACGCTCAAGATGCGCCCGGTAGCCGGATAGTTGCCGTGCGTTTTCTGTTCGGTTTTTTTCGCCGCCATGCTAAACACCAGACTGCGGCCCAGCGGGCCGGCAAGAATGCGTTCGCGAACCGGCAGTCGACGGCTGGTCGGACGCTCCTGCTTCGCCAGCTCAACGGCAGCCTCCAGCAGAATGGAGTGCGGAACCACATCATCAACCAGCCCCACTTTTAAGGCCTGACGCGCCCGAAGCTGCTTACCGCTGAGGATCATGTCCAGCGCGGTGCTGATCCCGACCAGGCGCGGTAGGCGTTGCGTGCCGCCCGATCCTGGCAGCAGCCCAAGCTGCACTTCCGGTAAACCGAGCATCGTTTTGGCATCGTCGGTACAGATACGGCTATGGCAGGCTAACGCCAGCTCCAGACCGCCGCCGAGACAAGCTCCGTGTATCGCCGCCACAACGGGGATCGGTAGCGCATGGATTTCCGCCATGATCTGTTGCCCCTGACGTGCCAGCGCTTCGGCTTCCTGCGCCGTTTTGCATTCGCCGATCATGTTGATATCGGCCCCGGCAATAAAGTTATCGGGCTTAGCGGAGATCATTACCACCCCGCGCAACCCTTTGTTTTCGCGAATTTGCTTGAGGATAGCCCGCACCTGAACGCCAAACTCGGCCTTCAGGGTGTTCATTTTTTCGCCGGGAACGTCAATCGTGATAACGGCCACATTATCGAGGCGTTCGGTGAGGGTAAATGCAGATGTCGTTTCCATTATTCGGCCTCCAGAACCATCGCCGCGCCTAAACCACCCGCCGCGCAGGCGGTCACCAGACCGAAGCCCCCACCGCGACGACGCAGCTCATTCAGGGTTTGCGTTATCATGCGTGCGCCCGTCGCCGCGAAAGGATGCCCGTAGGCAATCGAGCCGCCGAGGACGTTGAATTTACTGTCATCGACTTCGCCGGTCGCATGGCTGCGCCCCAGCACGTCACGGGCAAAACGCTCACTCGCCATCAGCTGCAGGTTCGACAACGTCTGGGCGGCAAAGGCTTCATGCATATCAAACAGGGTTAAGTCGGCCATCGTTAGCCCGGCGCGTTCCAACGCCAGCGGCGTCGACCACGCCGGACCGAGCAGCATATCCTGCCAGACGTCAATCGCGGTAAACGCATAGCTGCGCAGATAGCCGAGCGGCTTGAGGCCCAGCTCTTTGGCGCGAGATTCGGTCATCAGGATAACCGCCGCAGCGCCATCGGTCAGAGGTGTGCTGTTGGCCGCCGTCACCGTGCCATGCTTACGATCGAACGCCGGGCGCAGTTTGGCGTAATCCGCCAGCGACGAATTTGTGCGCACATTGTTATCTTGCTCAAGCGGCTCACGGAACGGTGGCGCATAGGCCGTCATCACTTCGTCAGCCAGCTTGCCTTCGGCCCAGGCTTTCGCCGCATGCAGATGGGAACGATGCGCCAGCGCATCCTGCTGTTCGCGGGTGATGCCCCACGTTTTCGCCATTTGCTCTGCGGTGTCGCCCATACGCAAACCAGTGGAATATTCCGCCACCGCAGGCGGAACCGGGGCCAAATCTTTCAGCCGCAGACGTGAGAAGAGTTTGAGTTTCTTCCCCATCGTGCGGGCTTTGTTGGCATCCACCAGGGTACGGGCCAGCGTTTTACTCACGCCAATCGGCAGAACGGAAGAAGAATCCGCGCCACCGGCAATTCCGGCGCGAATGGTGCCCGCCATCAGGCTTTCCGCCACGTTGGCGACCGCCTGAAAACTGGTCGCACAGGCGCGGCTGACGCTGTAGGCGTCGGTGTGCACGCTCATGCCGGTGCCGAGTACGATTTCACGGGCGATGTTGGGCGCTTCCGGCATTTGTACCACCTGGCCAAACACCAGTTGTTCGATGACTTCGGGGGGAATTTCGCTGCGAGCCAGCAATTCACCGACGACCATCTTGCCCAGATCGATCGCCGGAATACCGTGAAATGCCGTCGCCTGACGAGCAAAAGGCGTACGTAACCCGCTGACAATAGCAATACGATCGCCCTGACGGGTGATAAGCGGTAATGCCTTACTCATAACCTTCCCCTGATAATGTAAAAAAAGTGGTCTGACCTGATAACAGTCTTAACTAATTTTTTACATCCAGCCAATCAGGGAAGCCTAAAATTGAGAGCCAAAACACACTGAGATGAAAAAGAAAACGCCCCTGCATGGCAGAGGCGTTTGAGAGAAGGGATTAACGCAGACCGAGCTGGAAAATTAGCGTTTCGGCTTCACAGCTGAACACGAAATCAATATCCAGCTGAACACCCCCCTCAACCTCTTTAAAGGTTGGGGTAATAACGCAGGGTTCGGACTCCACGCCACGCGCTCTTTCAGTCAGCGCAGCCAGAGTTTCTTCAGCTTCAGCACGGTTAGCGAATACGCGGCTATACGACGCGGTGCAATCGGTGTTGTCCATAATGGTGCCAACATCCATACAGCAGCAAACCGGGGTTTCATCAGCACTGCATTTACTCATGGTAGATATCCTCTGTATTTGCACCTGGGGTGCCAGATAAACAATGCGGCTATTTTACGCCCCTGCACTGAGCGTCTCCAGTCGATATTAATTTGAACGGCCATAAGTGACCTAAATCACAATTAAAAATGATCTAAAACAAAAACTACCCTCTCAAGGGAACTTTCCTGACCCCAATTTTGCCAAGCGGATCGCGTTTCTTAGATCACAATTGAAAAAACTTATAAACATACTTGCAACATCACATCTGGTCAGACCTATACTCTCGGCACTGGTCTGATTTCTCTGACGTAACACAGACCCTACACTTCGCGCTTCTGTTACGGCATGTAACAAATTTTGCATAAAAATAACTCGATTGAGGTTATGGTCATGAGCCAAAAAACCCGTTTTACGAAATCTGCTCTCGCAGTTGCAGTGGCACTTGTTTCTTCTCAGGCCTGGTCAGCAGGCTTCCAGTTAAATGAATTTTCTGCCTCTGGTTTAGGCCGTGCTTATTCTGGTGAAGGCGCTATCGCCGACGATCCGGGTAACGCCAGCCGCAACCCAGCATTGATTATGATGTATGACCGCCCGCAATTTTCTGCCGGTGCTGTCTATATCGATCCGGACGTGAATATTTCCGGTAAATCGCCAACCGGTAAAAGTACCGATGCCGATAATATCGCCCCGGTAGCCTGGGTGCCGAACTTACATTTTGTCATGCCTCTTAACGAACAATTCGGTTGGGGTGCTTCCGTAACCTCTAACTATGGCCTGGCAACGGAATTTAACGACAGTTACGCCGCAGGTAGCATGGGGGGTAAAACTGACCTCACCACCGTTAACCTGAACCTGAGCGGTGCCTATCGTCTGAACAGCAACTGGAGCTTCGGCGTGGGCTTTGATGCAGTCTACGCAAAAGCCAAAATCGAGCGCTACGCCGGTGACTTAGGTCAGATCATTGCAGGCTCTGGCGCACTGCCGCCTGCACTGGCCGGCCAGGTTGGGCAGATCCCTGCTGATACCCAGATTGCGCACCTGAAGGGTGATGAATGGGGTTTCGGCTGGAATGCCGGTATCCTGTATGAACTGGATAAAAACAACCGTTACGGCTTTACCTACCGTTCCGAGGTCAAAATCGACTTCGACGGCGATTATAAGAGTAACCTGCCGTCGGCCTACAACCAGATCCTCGGCAACTTCGGCCTACCGCTGGGCACCGATGGCAATACCACCAACGGTTCTCTGACGCTTAACCTGCCGGAAATGTGGGAACTGTCAGGCTACAACCGCGTTGCGCCGCAGTGGGCTATCCACTATAGCGCCACCTACACCAGCTGGAGCCAGTTCCAGGAGCTGAAAGCCACTGGCAACAGCGGCGAGACCCTGTTCTATAAAGATGAAAGCTTTAAAGACGCATGGCGCCTGGCGCTGGGTACCACCTATTACTATGACGACAACTGGACCTTCCGTACCGGTATCGCCTTTGATGATAGCCCGGTTCCCGCCGATCACCGTTCTATCTCAATCCCGGATCAGGACCGTTTTTGGCTGAGCGCAGGGGCAACCTATGCGTTTAACCAGGATGCGTCTATCGACGTGGGTGCGTCCTACATGCATGGTCAGAACGTGACCATCGAAGAAGGTCCTTACACCTTCCGCTCTGAAGGTAAAGCGTGGCTGTTCGGCTCTAACTTCAACTACCGCTTCTGATAATTTCTTATCAGGCATAAAAAAAGGTGAGCGCGATGCTCACCTTTTTTATTTCCTCCCCCGATTACTGGGAGTCGATATCTTTCAGCTCGTCCTCGATTGCCTTGGCATTCGGGTTATCTTCAGTACTCAGCTTACCGCCGTTGGCAATAAAGTCATGCTGCTGGAAGTAGGCTTCACGCACGGTGATATACGGGTCCGTCGACTGGCGCAGCAGGCCATCGGAATTCAGCAGTTGCGCACGGGTCTCAACCCCTTCGACCATCCATTTACCGATAGACATCGGCCAGGTCAGCCAAGACAGCACCGGATAGAGGTCATCCGCCATGTCGCCAACATCTTCACGCACGGTGAAGCTGCCATAGAACGGCAATTGCAGATACGGGCCATAGCCCACGCCATAATGCCCCATCGTGCTGCCGAAACGGTGCGGCTGAACACGCTGCAGTTTCTGATTAGCCAGACCCGCGACATCAATGAAACCGCCCATCCCTAACACCGTGTTCAGGAAGAAGCGCGTGAAGTGAACCATCCCCTGATACGGGTCGCCCTGCAGGAACATGTTGACCATGATCGCAGGCTCTTCGAGGTTGCTGGTGAAGTTGCCGATGCCGTTACGCGCAGGCTGCGGGACATAGTCTCGCCACGCCACAGCGACCGGACGAAGCACATACGGATCTAACACGTTGAAGTTGAAATCGTACATCGTACGGTTAAACCCTTCGAATGGATCCGAACGCCCCTCTGGCTGATCACCCGTGCTGGCGCATCCCACCAACAGCGTCGCGCTCAACGCAAGCGCAGACAGGCGAAAATTCATAAATATCTCCCTGTAAAGAAATCACTGCTCTTACTGATTTTATACATATTTTGAAATAGACGTATCGCTATTCATGTCATAAGCCAAAATTAAGATTCTGGAGTGAGGAGCGGCGCGATAAAACCCGCTACGCTTTACCCAGGATCAACAGACTAAGGTAACGCGCCGGATGGACAATACAGACAAAGAGAAAATCGACAACCATACCGAAGAGTTGGAAGTCGAGAGTGATGAGAAGCAGCGCGGCGATAAGATCGAAGTCGATGAAGACCGCCTGCCGTCAAGGGCGATGGCCATTCATGAACATATTCGTCAGGATGGTGAAAAAGAGCTTGAGCGCGATGCGATGGCCCTGCTGTGGTCGGCGATTGCGGCCGGGCTGTCGATGGGAGCCTCGTTGCTGGCAAAAGGGATTTTCCACGTGCAGCTGGAAGGCGTACCCGGCGGATTTTTGCTGGAGAACCTCGGTTATACCTTTGGCTTTATCATCGTGATTATGGCTCGTCAGCAGTTGTTTACTGAAAACACGGTCACTGCCGTTTTGCCGGTGATGCAAAGCCCGACGGTGGGAAATTTCGCTCTGCTCATGCGCCTGTGGGGCGTGGTGTTATTGGGGAATATCATCGGCACCGGCGTCGCCGCCTGGGCCTTCGAATTTATGCCTATTTTTGATGAACCCACCCGCGATGCTTTCACCAAAATCGGCATGGACGTGATGAAAAACTCGCCCCTTGAGATGTTTGCCAACGCCATTATTTCCGGCTGGTTAATTGCCACTATGGTGTGGATGTTCCCCGCCGCTGGTGCGGCCAAAATCGTGGTGATTATCCTGATGACCTGGCTGATTGCGCTGGGCGACACCACGCATATTGTGGTCGGCTCGGTGGAAATTCTCTATCTGGTGTTCGGCGGCACCCTGCAATGGCATGACTTCTTCTGGCCTTTCGCCCTGCCGACGCTGGCCGGAAACATCTGCGGCGGGACGTTTATTTTTGCCCTCATGAGCCACGCGCAAATTCGCAATGACATGAGCAACAAACGCAAAGCCGAGGCCAAAGCCAAAGCCCAGGAACAAGAAAAAGGTTAACTTAATGGGGGCGATGGCGACACTTTGAGCAGTCAGTTGGCTATGTGCTTAACGCGCCTGCTAAAAAACGCTATACTCGTGCCGCTTCGTCCCCTTAGTTAAATGGATATAACGAGCCCCTCCTAAGGGCTAGTTGCAGGTTCGATTCCTGCAGGGGACACCATTCGCCCCTCTCCCCCCTCTTAAAAATCAACATCCAAAACTAAATCAAGATTTAAATCTAAACCTCCGGTATGGCTTGTCGCCGCGTGTAGGATGGTGGGTTTTCGCGCATTGGCGGCCTATTTGCCCCTCCGGATTTCTATGTATACCAAAACACGTTCCTTATTCATCATTACCTTCGGGCTACTCCCGGCGCTTGCCCTGGCCCAGGCGGGCGTCGTTAAAACGAATAAAGAAAAGTCGGATGACGACCCGACTAAAGTCACCACCAAAGTCGGCGTGGCATGGTCAGATAACTTCGACATGGACGACAGCGACGTGCAATTTTCCGGTTCTCTGGCGCTGGACGAAGCCCGAAAGATCAATGTCAAAATCAACAGTGACGCCAGTGAGTGGCGCGTCGGCGGCTCGTGGCTGTTTCCGATTGGTATTTTCAACTTTAACTTTGGTAAAAACGATCTCCCTAACGGGGCATCGCAAACCAACTATTCTTTGGGAACGTTTATTCCCCTGAGTTATTTTGGTTTCGAACCCGCCGGGTTCCAGTTCTTCCCGATGGCGGGATACTCCTACAACACCGGGGACACCTTTGGCTGCGATAAAGGTAAAAATAAAGCCTGTGCTCAGCCTGGTTTTAGTGGCTCCCCGTCAGAGGAAAATGGTTTTGACTTGATGGACACGTCGGGCAGCAGCGGCTACATCGGGCTCTTTATGCTGAAGCCTTTGACCAGCAATTTGCGCTTACTCAGTGTGGCTGCGGGCTCTTATGGCTCGAAAAACGATGACGGTGATAACTATAAAGGCTATTTCGCCGGGGTCGGGCTGGGCTATTCCTTCGATAAGCACAACTCTGTCAGTGCGTTTACCTACATCCAGGACAATAATACCTACATTGCGGATGCCGATAAGCGTTTTAAAATCGCCTATAAATATCAGTTCTAACGCGCCGGACTGATTCCGGCAGGCGGTCAGCTCCTTGCTGCCCGCCCCTCTTTTTCTTTAAAAACCCTATAATTTCAATGTGGTACTACCTGCCCGTTTTGTGGTTCATTTTACCGTCGCTAAATCTGCATTTATTGCACAATGAAATTAATGTGTCGCCGTTTCACGACAGTCGTAAGTAACTAAAAATTAATAAAAAAATCATACTTGTCACCCTCCATTTTTAAGCGTACATTAGCGCCGTCTGTAGCACATGAAGCACAGAATTTTGAGGTGGTGCCGAAGGGTAAAACGGGACAAATCCCAATTTTATTCGAGGCGGTGTCAGCTCTCTATACTCAGTCAGGATTGTTTTCATTTGGGCGTATCACGTAATACGCGGAGTGATGTGACGTGAAATATTTTATTATGGGCATCTCTTTTATGGTCATCGTCTGGGCAGGCACCTTCGCCCTGATGGTTTAACCCTGAGCTTGCAGTAAAAAAAACAGGAGCCAAATGGCTCCTGTTTTTGATCGTAAACTACCTGTCATTTATTAATTCGCAGGCAATAAACCGTCGGCGCGGAACATCGCTTTGATGCCGCGGATGGCCTGGCGGATACGGTCGCGGTTCTCAATCAGGGCGAAGCGCACATGCGTGTCACCGTAGTCGCCGAACCCAATCCCCGGCGAGACGCAGACTTTCGCTTCCTGTAGCATTTTCTTGGCAAATTCCAGCGACCCCATCGCCGCGTACTGCTCCGGAATTTTCGCCCACACATACATCGACGCCTTCGGCATTTCGACCATCCACCCGGCTTCATGCAGGCCTTTGACCAGCACGTCACGACGACGCTTATACTGTTCGGCTATGTCATGCACACACTGCTGATCGCCTTCGAGGGCCGCAATCGCCGCCACCTGCAACGGAGTGAAGGTGCCATAATCGTGATAGCTTTTGATACGCGCCAGGGCGTTAACCAGCACCGAGTTACCGACCATAAAGCCGATACGCCAGCCTGCCATGTTGTAACTTTTGGACAGGGTGAAGAACTCAACCGCCACATCGCGCGCGCCGGGAACCTGCATAATTGACGGCGCTTTCCAGCCGTCAAATACGATGTCAGCATAGGCCAGATCGTGGACCACCAGCACGTCGTAGCGTTTCGCCAGTGCGACCACTTTTTCGAAGAAATCCAGCTCCACGCACTGCGCGGTAGGGTTCGACGGAAAACCCAAAATCATCATTTTAGGTTTGGGGTAACTTTCGCGAATGGCGCGTTCCAGCTCATTGAAGAAATCAACGCCTTCCACCAACGGCACAGAACGAACCTGCGCCCCGGCGATCACTGCCCCATAAATATGGATGGGATAGCTTGGGTTTGGCACCAGTACGGTGTCGCCATGATCGAGCGTGGCCAGCATCAGGTGCGCCAACCCCTCTTTCGAGCCGATGGTAACAATGGCTTCGGTTTCAGGGTCGATCTCCACGTCATAGCGGTCCTGATACCAGCGCGAAATCGCCCGGCGCAGGCGTGGAATGCCGCGTGAAGTGGAGTAGCCGTGGGTGTCCGGGCGCTGGGCCACGGTACAGAGTTTTTCCACGATGTGTGGCGGCGTCGCGCCGTCAGGATTCCCCATGCTGAAATCGATGATATCTTCGCCGCGCCGACGCGCAGCCATCTTCAGTTCAGCGGTGATGTTGAATACGTAGGGGGGAAGCCTGTCAATGCGTGTAAAACGGCGTTCAGGACTGAACTCAGCCATAGATTCCTCGGATAACGTGAGCGCCCGGACCGTCCGAGCGACGTTGCCACCTGTGTGGCATGCCTTGAAAATAACCTGAATATTTTCCTGCTGTCGAGGGGCTGAGTGAAAAATAATCTCAGGGCTTAAATGAGGAAGTGATGACCGGAACAATGCAATTCGCGCTGCCCGTTATGAATATTATTGTCGGCATTGCTTTACATATTGATATCATTTGATTTACCTGGAAATCGTCGCCTTCGCCTTTATCACAGCTAATTTCGGCCCGCGGCGATTAATCCCCTTTTAAAAGTACGTCTTTTCCCTGTTCCACATGGCGCATGATAGCTGGCTATCCCCCGCCAGGTTTTTTATCATATTACTTTCAGTGATACATACGGCGTACTCATGCACGACATCTTTAACATGCTGCTGGCAGTCTTTGACAGGGCTGCCTTGATGCTGATTTGCCTGTTTTTCCTTATCCGCATCCGCCTGTTCCGCGAGCTGCTGCATAAGTCGGCGCATACGCCGAAAGAGCTTCTGGCCGTCACCGCCATCTTCTCCCTGTTCGCGCTGTTCAGCACCTGGTCCGGGGTGCACGTCGAAGGTTCGCTGGTCAACGTCCGCGTGATTGCGGTGATGTCCGGTGGCATTCTGTTCGGCCCGTGGGTCGGGGCTATCACCGGTTTGATTGCCGGTACGCACCGCTATCTGATCGACATTGGCGGCGTAACGGCGGTGCCGTGCTTTATCACCAGCATTGTCGCCGGGCTACTCTCCGGTTGGATCAACCGCAAAATTCCCAAAGCCCAGCACTGGCGCGTCGGCATTCTGGCCGGGATGCTGTGCGAAACGCTGACCATGATCCTCGTGGTGGTCTGGGCACCGACTGTCTCACTCGGGCTCGACATCGTGTCTAAAATCGGCGTGCCGATGATCCTCGGCAGCGTCTGCATTGGTTTTATCGTGCTGCTGGTTCGCAGCGTCGAAGGGGAGAAAGAAGCCATCGCCGCGAGACAGGCCAAGCTGGCGCTGGAGATAGCCAACAAAACCCTGCCGCTGTTTCGCAACGTGAACAGCGAATCTCTGCGCCAGGTGTGCGACATCATCCGCAAAGATATTCACGCCGATGCGGTGGCGATTACCGATAATGAGAAAGTGCTGGCCTACGTCGGCCTTGGCGAGAAAAATTACAAACTGAATGATTTGGGGATTAGTCCGCGTACTCGCCAGGCGCTAAGCGACGGAAAAATCATTATCCGCAATGATGACGTGGCCTATCGCACGCCGGAGATCCACTCCCTGATGATTATCCCGTTGTGGGAAAAAGGCGTCGTCACCGGCACGCTAAAAATCTATTACCGTCCCGCCCACCAGATCACCTCCTCGTTGCAGGAGATGGCGGTCGGCCTGTCGCAGATTATCTCCACCCAGTTGGAAGTCTCCCGTGCCGAACAGCTGCGCGAGATGGCAAATAAGGCAGAACTGCGGGCGCTGCAAAGCAAGATTAATCCCCATTTCCTGTTCAATGCGCTCAACGCCATTTCCTCGTCTATTCGCCTCAATCCAGACACCGCTCGGCAGCTGATTTTCAACCTGTCACGCTATCTGCGCTATAACATTGAATTGAAAGACGACGAGCAGATCGACATTCGCAAAGAGCTGTATCAAATCAAAGATTACATCGCCATCGAGCAGGCGCGGTTTGGCGATAAGCTGACGGTGATTTACGACATTGATGACGAAGTGAACTGCGTGATCCCGAGCCTGCTTATCCAGCCGCTGGTCGAAAACGCGATTGTCCACGGCATTCAGCCCTGTAAGGGCAAAGGCGTGGTCACGCTGAGTATCACTGAAAGCGGCAATCGGGTGCGGGTAAGCGTGCGGGATACCGGACACGGTATCGATCCGGCGGTGATCGCCCGCGTGGAAGCCAATGAAATGCCGGGCAACAAAATCGGCCTGCTTAACGTGCATCACCGCGTGACGCTCCTGTACGGCGAAGGTCTTCATATTCGTCGCCTGGAGCCCGGTACCGAGATTGCGTTTTACGTGCCGAATCGGCGCACGCCGGTTACGGCCAACGCTGGCCTGCTGTCATAAGGACGTTAAATGAAAGTCATCATTGTTGAAGATGAAGTGCTGGCCCAGCAGGAGCTGACCTGGCTGATTAAAGCGCACAGCGAAATGGAGATTGTCGGCACCTTTGACGACGGTCTGGACGTGCTGAAGTTCCTGCAACATAACCGGGTCGATGCCATTTTTCTCGACATTAACATTCCCTCGCTGGACGGTGTGCTGCTGGCGCAGAATATCAGCCAGTTCGCGCATAAGCCGTTTATTGTGTTTATTACCGCGTGGAAAGAACATGCGGTGGAAGCGTTTGAACTGGAAGCGTTTGATTACATCCTCAAGCCGTATCAGGAATCGCGAATTGAGACGATGCTGCACAAGCTGGAAAATGCCTGGCAACAGCAGTCCGGCGCAGCCAGTAGCGCGGTCGCCCCACAGCGTGAAAACGATACCATTAACCTGGTTCGCGACGACAAAATTTTCGTCACGTCCATTCACGATATCTATTACGCGGAAGCGCACGAGAAGATGACCTTTGTGTATACCAAACGCGAGTCGTGGGTGATGCCGATGAATATTAGCGAATTTTGCAGCAAGCTTCCGGCAGCGCACTTCTTCCGCTGCCATCGTTCGTACTGCGTCAATCTTAATAAAATCCGTGAGATAGAGCCGTGGTTCAATAACACCTATATCCTCCGACTGCGGGATCTGGATTTTCAGGTGCCGGTGAGTCGGAGCAAGGTGAAAGAGTTTCGCCAGCTAATGCATCTGTAAAAAAAGGCGCCGAAGCGCCTTTCACATTTCAAATGCGTTTCACCTTAGAGGACGTGACCTAACGACTGACGCAGATGCGCACCGGAACCGATCAGGCCCGGGTTGTCGTGTACGATCAGGTACACTGGAATATCCTGCACGTAGGATTTGAAACGCCCTTTGTCCTCGAACCCACCGCGGAAACCGGACGCTTTGAAGAAGTCTAAGAAGCGCGGCACGATGCCTCCGGCAATGTATACCCCGCCAAAGGTGCCGAGGTTCAGCGCCAGGTTGCCACCGAAACGGCCAAGGATCACACAGAACAGCGACAGCGCCCGACGGCAGTCAGTGCAGGAGTCGTCCAGCGCGCGTTCGGTGATATCTTTCGGCTGCAGATTCTCCGGCAGACGACCGTCAGATTTCACAATCGCACGGTAGAGATACACCAGGCCCGGGCCCGAAAGCACACGCTCGGCGGAGACATGGCCCAATTCAGCACGCAACTCTTGCAGGATAATCCCTTCTTCTTCGCTGTTCGGCGCGAAATCGACGTGACCGCCCTCGCCCGGCAGGCTGACCCAACGTTTATCGACGTGAACCAGATGCGCCACGCCTAACCCGGTGCCCGCGCCATACACAGCAATCGGTTTGCCTTCCACCGGCTCGCGGCCGCCGAATTGAATCAGATGCTCTTTCTTCAACATCGGGATCGCCATCGATACGGCGGTAAAATCGTTAATAATTTCCAGATGCGTGAAGTTGAGATTTTTCTTCATCTCTTCAATGGAGAACGCCCAGGTGTGGTTGGTCATCGCCACCCAGTCGCCGGTAATCGGGCAGGCAATCGCGATGCAGCCCTCTTTAACATCCCGCTTTTGCTCATCCAGATAAACGCGCACTACCGCTTCAAGGCTCGGGTAATCCAGCCCGGAGTAGGTTTTGGCGTGGGAAATTTCGCCGCTGTCTAAATCGACCAGCGCCAGACGGGCATTGGTCCCGCCTACATCACCTGTTAATGCAAACTTTGTCATTCTGTTACTGCTCCGCTAAAGTCAGAATAAGTCTTTGGCACACTGTAAATTCATGGCGGCATAACAACAACGACCACGGTGACAGTGCCCACAATTAATCGATCCCGGTCACACAATAACTTTACCGTTTCAGCACCATTTGCAATGCAGGTTTCGTCATTTGGCGGCAAAGTGTTGCGCGCTCAGAGTAAAAAGGAAATCACTATGCTCCATCCGCGAGCCAGAACCATGCTGCTGTTATCGGTTCCCGCCCTGATAATTGGTATTGCCTCCAGTCTGATTCTGGTGGTTGTGATGAAAATTGCCGCCGTAATGCAGCAGTTACTGTGGTCTACGCTACCTGGCAGTTTAGGGGTTAACGTCGACTCCAGCCTGTGGATAATCGGTATGCTGACCGCCACCGGCATTGCGGTGGGTTTGGTGATTCGATACAGCCCCGGCCACGCAGGCCCCGACCCGGCCACCGAGCCGTTGATTGGCGCTCCGGTGCCCCCCTCCGCGCTGCCGGGTTTAATTCTGGCGCTGATTATTGGTCTGGCGGGCGGCGTGAGCCTTGGCCCTGAACATCCAATTATGTCAGTCAACGTCGCCCTGGCGGTCGCCCTTGGGGCGCGTTTCTTCCCGCGCGTCGGCCCCATGGACTGGACCATTCTGGCGGCATCAGGAACCATCGGTGCGCTATTCGGCACCCCTATCGCCGCCGCGCTGATTTTCTCGCAGATGCTGAGCGGCAGTGACGACGTGCCCCTATGGGATCGCCTGTTCGCCCCGCTGATTGCCGCCGCGTCCGGGGCGCTGACGACCAGCCTGTTCTTCCATCCGCAATTTTCATTGCCTATCGCCCAATATACCCATATGCGACTGGTCGATATTTTCAGCGGGGCGGTGGTCGCCGCAATTGCCATTGCGGTGGGAATGGTGGCGGTCTGGTGCCTGCCGCGTCTGCATACGTTGATGCACAAGCTGAAGCACCCGGTGCTTATTCTCGGTGCAGGCGGTTTTATGCTTGGGGTGATCGGTGCATGTGGTGGGCCGATCACCTTGTTCAAAGGTCTGGATGAAATGCAGCAGTTGGCTTTCAGCCAGACGCTGGGCCCGACCGATTTTCTGTTTATTGCGGTGATGAAACTGGCGGCGCTGGTGATTGCTGCCGCCAGTGGTTTTCGCGGTGGGCGCATTTTCCCGGCGGTGTTTGTCGCCGTGGCTCTTGGGCTGATGCTGCATGCGCACGTCGAAGCCGTCCCCGAGGCTATCACCATTTCCTGCGCGATTATGGGGCTGGTGCTGGTTGTAACGCGTGATGGCTGGCTGAGCCTGTTCATGGCCGCCGTGGTCGTGCCGGACACCAACCTGCTGCCGCTGTTGTGTATCGTGATGCTGCCCGCCTGGCTTCTGCTGGCGGGCAAACCGGTGATGATGGCCAAACCCCCTCGCGAATAATCGCTATTGCGCACTGTTGCGGGCTTCAAGCGCCTGCGTGACTGCCCGCAACAGGTCCGGTATTTCCAGCTTCGGCAATACCACTTCCACAAAGCTTAGCCTCTCGCGACGGGAGGCCAGCTCCAGCACTTCTCGCAACTGCACCGTTTGCGTCACGCGCCAACTCTGCGCCTGGCAGTCCAGATTCAGCGCCTGAGGTAACTGAGTCCAGTTCCACAGGGCGATATCGTTGTATCGCTGTTCTGGCCCATGAATCGCCCGCTCGACGGTGTAACCGTCATTATTCAACAGCAAAATCAGCGGCGTCTGACCATCTCGCAGCATCGAGCCCAGCTCCTGAATCGTCAACTGTGCTGCCCCATCACCGACCACCAGCACCACGCGTCGCTCCGGGGCCGCGGTTTGTGCGCCAAACGCGGCGGGCAGCGTAAAGCCAATCGACCCCCACAGCGGCTGAACAATCAGCATGGCATCCGCTGGCAGGGTCAGAGCTGCCGCGCCAAACGCAGCGGTCCCCTGATCGGCCAGAATAATATCGCCCGGCTGGAGTGCGTCCTGGAGTATCTGCCAGAAACTGTCCTGGGTCAGTGTGGCACTGTATTTCCCCGGAGCCGCTTGCGCTCGCGATGCAGGTGTTTTCCAGTCGGCACACAACTCTGCGCAGAGCGATTGCAGCGCCCATGCGGCCTGCTCCATCGGCAGCCCGCTGAACCAGCGTTTGCCGACCCGAGCCGAGAACGGCTGCAGCTCAATGGTTTTTTCGGGCGGAATGGATTGGGTAAACCCGGCGGTAATGGTGTCGGTAAAGCGGGTACCGATACACAAAATGGCGTCGGCATCTTCGATAGCGACGCGGGTGCTATCAAGACTGGCGGCCCCGCTGTAAGTACCTGCATAGCCCGGCTGGTGCTCATCAAAAAGCCCTTTGCCCATCAACAGCGTCGCAAATGCCAGCGGCTGGGAGGACACCCAGTTCCGCAGCATCGGCTGCAGGCCATAACGCTGGGCGAGAAAATCTGCCAGCATCGCCACGCGTTTGCACGGAGTCAGCATCTCTCTTGCCGCAGCGATAAACGCCGCCAGTGCATTGTCATCAATCTCAGCAGGCTGCACGGTAAGCACGTTCAGCGGCACGATAGCCGGGGCTTTGGCGACATCAGCAGGCAGCATCAGATACGCCGGGCGGCGCGCGGTGAGCATTTCCCGCAGGACGCGGTCGATCTCCTGGCAGGCATTGCTGGCGGTCAGTTTTGCCCGGGCCACGCTCAACGGAATACTCATTTCAAAAAAATGGCCGAAATCACCGTCGCCCAGGGTGTGGTGTAGCAGTTCCCCGCGCTGCTGGCTGCCGGTTCCCGGTGCGCCCACGATATGCAGTACCGGAACATATTCGGCATAGCTCCCGGCCACCCCGTTCAGTGCGCTCAGCTCTCCGACCCCGTAGGTCGTCAACAATGCGCCCGCCCCATGCACCCTGGCGTATCCATCCGCCGCGTAGGCCGCATTCAACTCATTGGCACAGCCCACCCAGCACAGGCTCGGATGGTCGATGACACTGTCGAGAAACTGCAAATTATAATCGCCCGGCACGCCGAACATATGGTCGATACCGCATCCGGCAAGACGATCCACCAGATAATCCGCGATTGTGTAATTCGATTGCATAGTCATCTTCCTTTCGCCGCATAGATATTCTGAGTATTAGAGATGCGCGAAGTCTGTCCAGAAGGATAAGAATTTGTTAGTGGAAAGCAGGATTTACAGCGTGAAAGAGTGTACGTCCAGAGCAACATTGATTAGTGTAAACGTATACACACCCTGTCCCTACTGGAGGTTTTGATGGTTTATCAGGCAAATCCGACGCGCTACGAGACGATGGAATACCATCGCTGTGGCCGAAGCGGACTCAAGCTCCCCGCCATTTCACTGGGCCTTTGGCACAACTTCGGCGATGAAACGCTAGTGGAAACTAGCCGCCAACTGCTGCGCCATGCGTTCGATCTCGGGATCACCCATTTTGACCTGGCCAATAACTACGGCCCACCACCAGGCTCAGCCGAGAGCCATTTTGGCCGGATCCTGCGCGAAGATTTTTTGCCGTATCGCGATGAGCTGATCATTTCCACTAAAGCCGGTTACACCATGTGGGATGGCCCTTACGGCGACTGGGGCTCACGTAAGTACCTGATTGCCAGCCTCGACCAGAGCCTGAAACGCATGGGGCTGGAGTATGTCGATATTTTCTATCATCACCGCCCTGACCCGGATACGCCGCTGGAAGAAACCATGCGCGCACTGGATCACGTAGTGCGCCAGGGTAAAGCCCTGTATGTCGGGCTTTCCAATTACCCGGCCGATCGCGCTCGCGAAGCATTGGCGATTTTGCAGGATCTGGGTACGCCGTGCCTTATCCACCAGCCGAAATACTCGATGTTCGAACGTTGGGTGGAACAGGGCCTGACCGATCTATTGCAGGAGCAAGGCGTCGGCTCGATTGCCTTCTCTCCCCTGGCGGGCGGACAGCTAACCGATCGATATCTGAACGGGATCCCGGCAGATTCACGTGCTGCCAGCGGAAGCAAGTTCCTCAGCGCGGATAGCATCACCGAAGAGAAGCTCGGTAAAGTGCGCCAGCTGAATGAGATTGCAAAGTCACGCGGTCAAAAGTTGTCACAAATGGCGCTGGCCTGGGTATTGCGTAATGGAAAAATCACGTCGGTACTGATTGGCGCCAGCAAGACCTCACAGCTTGATGATGCGGTCGGTATGTTGAGTCATCGTCAGTTCACGGAACAGGAAATTGCCGCCATCGACGCCATTCTGAACGGAACAAAATAACGCCATTTTTAGCAAAAAGTGCTGTGACCTGGGTTTTAGGAGTTGCTCCAATCCTACGCAGTTGTAACACCTCGTAAGATTGCGTTAACAGGCCCACTTAGGCCCCGATAGTGAGGAGAAACGCCATGTTCAGGTCACTGATTCTGGCTGCAGTATTACTGGCAAGTGCCCCAATGGTGGCGAATGCAGGCGAAATCACCCTGCTGCCATCGGTTAAATTACAAATTGGCGATCGCGACAATTACGGTAACTACTGGGACGGCGGCGGCTGGCGCGACCGCGACTACTGGCGTCGTAACTATGAATGGCGCGATTCGCGCTGGCATCGTCATGATAACGGCAGGCACCGTGGTTGGGACAAACGTAACGCCTATGAACGGGGTTACCGCGAAGGCTGGAACGATCGCGATGACCGCCGCGGCGGTTGGGGTCGCGGCCCGGGCCGTGGCGGGCACGGACATGGCCACGGACACCATTAAAAAAGCAGCCTTCGGGCTGCTTTCTCATTGCTTGCTACACAACATAGCATAGCGCTTTACAACCCCAGCAATGTACCTACCAGCAGCCAGCCGTTCAACGCCACGACCAGTGCCACGATAACCCATCCCGTGCGTTTCACGAGTCGGGTATTCACCAGGTCGCCCATCAATTTTTTATCGCTGGTAAACAGCAGCAACGGCACCAGCGCCAGCGCAATACCAAAGCTGAGTAACACCTGGCTCATCACCAGTATTCGCGTGGGATCCAATCCGAGCAGGATAACCACAAACGAGGGCAGCATGGTTACCGCCCGACGAAACCACAGCGGAATGTGGAAACGGATAAAGCCCTGCATCACCACCTGCCCGGCCAGCGTCCCAACGACGGTTGACGACAGCCCGGCAGCCACCAGGCTCAGACCGAATATCGTGGCGGCGGCGTGGCTCAGCAATGGCTCGAGTGTCAGATAAGCCTGATCCAAATCGGCAATACCGGTATGGCCGTTGAAGTGAAACGCCGCCGCTGCGGTCGCCATCATCGCCAGATTAACAAACCCGGCAATGGTCATCGCCACCCCCACATCCCATTTTGTGGCACTGTAGCGTTCCTGCCGCGAGCCGCCATGAAGATGTTGGGTCAATGAGGAGTGCAGATAAATCACGTGCGGCATGATGGTGGCGCCGAGCACCCCCGCCGCAAGGAACACTGCTTCTGATGTCGGCAGAGAGGGAATAATCATCCCTTTTGCCAACGGCGCCAGCGCAGGTTGAGAGAAAATCAGCTCCACAATGTACGCCACCGCGACAAACAGCAGCAGACCGCCGATCACTTTCTCCAGCGGCTTCTGTCCACGGCTTTGCAACATCAGGATCAGGAAGGTCGCGACCCCGGTTAGCACCGCGCCCTGCAACAACGAAACGCCGAGAATGAGTTTGAAACCAATCGCCGCGCCAATGAATTCGGCCAGATCGGTCGCCATGGCGATAATTTCTGCCTGTACCCAATAGATCCACACCAGCGGGCGCGGATAGTGGTCACGAATTTGTTCGGCCAGGTTTTTGCCGGTGGCAATCCCCAGCTTGGCAGACAAGACCTGGATCAGCATCGCCATCAGGTTGGCCCAAACGACGACCCACAGCAGTTGATAGCCGTAACTGGCACCCGCCTGAATATTGGTAGCAAAGTTGCCCGGATCGATATAACCAATGGCAGCAATGAACGCAGGCCCCATTAATGCAAACCGCATCTTGCGCGCTGCGCGACTGCTGCTACTCTCAACGCGACTGTTTGTCATTTTCTGCCTCTGGAATATAGCATTTGCTATGTTTCACTTTATCAAAATGAGAATGATTATCAAGTTCATTTGGTATGGTGATAATGATTTCTCTGATAGATGGAAACGATAGCTGCGGGTCAAGCAACAGCCATGTTATCGGGAAGAGTACCGTCAGGATGCTTTACCAGTCAGACTAGTACATTAACGCAACTTTTAACACCTTTACATAACATAACAGATTTGTATGGTTGATCACCTTTTTTGAGATTGCTCACAGGTTCTAACTATAGTGAGGCATGGATCTCGTTTTCTTTTATGTTGTTGCATAGAATGTGCACGGAAATTTAACCTGCCTCATATTTGGAGCAAATATGGACCGCGTTCTACACTTTGTCCTCGCGCTTGCCGTGGTTGCGATTCTGGCGTTGCTGGTCAGTCACAATCGTAAAGAGATCCGCATTCGCTATGTGATTCAATTGCTTGTTATTGAAGTCCTGCTGGCCTGGTTCTTCCTGAACTCAGATGTCGGCCTGGGATTTGTGAAAGGATTCTCCGAGATGTTCGAAAAACTTCTCGGATTTGCTAACGAAGGGACAAATTTCGTCTTCGGTAAAATGAACGATGAAGGCCTGGCATTCTTCTTCCTGAAAGTGCTGTGCCCGATTGTATTCATTTCCGCACTGATTGGTATTTTGCAGCACATCCGTATTCTGCCGATTGTGATTCGCGCAATTGGTACCGTGCTGTCTAAAGTCAACGGTATGGGTAAACTGGAGTCTTTCAACGCGGTTAGCTCCCTGATCCTCGGTCAGTCCGAAAACTTTATCGCCTATAAAGACATCCTCGGTAAGATGTCGCGCAACCGCATGTACACCATGGCGGCGACCGCAATGTCTACCGTATCGATGTCCATCGTCGGCGCGTACATGACCATGCTGGACCCGAAATATGTGGTTGCCGCACTGGTCCTGAACATGTTCAGCACCTTTATCGTTCTGTCACTCATCAACCCGTATCGCGTTGAGCAGAGTGAAGAGAATCTGCAGATGTCTAATCTGCACGAAGGTCAGAGCTTCTTTGAAATGCTGGGCGAGTACATTCTGGCAGGCTTCAAAGTGGCAATCATCGTTTCCGCTATGCTGATCGGCTTCATCGCCCTGATTGCTGCGCTGAACGCCCTGTTCTTCACGGTCACCAGCTGGTTTGGCCACGGTATCTCCTTCCAGGGGATCCTCGGCTACATCTTCTGGCCAGTGGCTTGGGTGATGGGCGTGCCTGCCAGCGAAGCATTGCAGGTCGGCAGTATTATGGCGACCAAAATGGTCTCTAACGAATTTGTTGCCATGATGGATCTGCAGAAAGTGGCCAGCACGCTGTCTCCGCGTGCAGAAGGTATCCTGTCCATCTTCCTGGTTTCCTTCGCCAACTTCTCTTCCATCGGTATCATCGCCGGTGCGATTAAAGGTCTGAACGAAGAGCAGGGTAACGTGGTTTCACGCTTCGGCCTGAAACTGGTTTACGGTTCTACCCTGGTGAGCGTGCTGTCTGCGTCCATCGCAGCGCTGGTTCTGTAAAAAACGGGCAAAAGAGCCGGGCAATGTCCTAATGCTGGTCACTTAAGGTGATCAGCATTTTTTCTTGTCGGATATTTCTGGGCTTTTACTTTCAATTCCCGAGGGTAACTTCGCTCT
>NZ_JBIGIN010000048.1:0-29806 GCF_043558715.1 Scandinavium sp. M-37 | reverse complement strand
GAATCGGCAGATCCTGCACGGCACCACCGGCCTGCGGGCCACGGATCTGCACGCACCAGCCGTTGTTGATGAAGCTCTTCACCATGTTGGCCGCGAAGGCGAACGAAGCGTTGGTCCACAGGTATTTGTCGTGATCCGGGCCTTTCACTTCTTCGACATAGTTGAAGCTGCGCACCGGCACGGTGTCCGGACCATACGGCAGACGAGCCAGCACACGGGGCATCACAAGACCGAGGTAGCGGGAGTCGTCGGTGTCGCGGAACGATTTCCATTTAATGTATTCCGCGCGATCGAAGTAGTTGCCAATGTCTTTGATGGCCGCGACTTCTTCCATCGAGTCCTTCTGGAAGAACTTCGGTCCCGCAGAGCCGATAAACGGCATATGGGCAGCAGCGGAAACTTTTGATATATTACGCATCAGCGCCACGTCCTGGGCTGAAGCATCAAACTCATACGCTGAAATGATGGCAGCGACAGGCTCTCCACCAGGTGTGTCGTATTCGGCAATGTACGTTTGTTTGTACAGTCCGCTCTGGATTACCTCCGGACAATCCTCAAAATCCTGACGCAACTCTTCTTTAGATAAATCAAGCAGTTCCAGCTTAACATTCTGCCTGAAGTCGGTTTTTTTCACCAAATCCTGCAGTCCGCGCCAGACCGATTCCACTTTCTGGAACTCTTCGTTGTGCATGACTTCATCGAGCTGGCGGCTGATCTGGAAATCCAGTTCAGCAATGTGGTGATCAAGCAGGGTCTTATCAAGCTTTTCCACTTTCTGACCTGACTTCTGCAGGCACTGCATAAAGACCTGTACCGCGGCGGTCACACGGGCGTTTGTCGACGTTTCAGCCATCACCGTATTATCATCAAACCCATTAAGCGAGTTCATTTCGGCGACCGGCTCCAGGTTTATTTTGTCGAACAGTGAGGCATATACGCCGCCGGCTGGCAGTGTTTTTTCAATGGTCGCGCCCGTCACCGGGTTCTGGGATTCGTTATTGGCTGACATAAGCATTATTTCCAGTTATTCCGTTAATGTTTCCAGTAATACGTTATTAATCCTGGGACGGGGCAAGGGCATTAAGTTCGTTACGCAGCTCATCACTCAGAGCCGGGTCTTTCAGAATTTTTTCAAATTCTTTCTTGAACGTAGTATTGTCGAGAAGATTGGATTTGAGGTCGCGCAGTAAATTACGCATAGCGAGCATGGCTTTCAGCTGTGGTATTTGGCGGGCTATCTGCTCTGGCTCGAAATCTTTCATATTCTGGAAGCTCAGGCGGACATTTTCTTCAGAGCCGTCATCGGCGAGGGTATTTTTTACGGTGAGATTCACCTCAGGATTTAGTTCACCCAAAACTGAGTCGAAGTTGTTTTTATTAACATTTATTTTACTTCTTTCCGACAGGGTGCCGGTGGCCTTACCGTTACTGAAGTCGCCTACACTCAGCAACTTGAGCGGGAGCTCGATTTTCTTCTGCGCGCCTCCCGTGTGTAAATCCAACGAAATATTAACACGCGCCTTCGGGATTTCATTCTGAAAGCTTTGGCTCATCCGCTCATTCTCCATTTAATGTGTAATTGGGCTTCCTGCCAGATTAAGAGCATGCAACAAATATAACGGCAGGCCGTTTATTTTTACACTCCCCGACACCGCACGTAAACAGGACAAACCCGAATTAATTATTCCCGGGAATTCTGCATCGAATGCCAGAATGAGTCTAAAACCGCATGAGTAGCGGGGTTAACGATAAATTCCAAAGATTAATTTCGAATAAATAAAATTTACTTTTAAACTTTTTTCATGATTTTTTAGGATTTTTTTGTGACTCAAATCACTGGTGTAATTTATTAAGAAAAGAGAATAAGTCCATTATCGAACTAATAAACAAATGTAACTATTCATAATTATGTTCTATACCCTGCGAAACTTTTAAGCCACCCTTTATCACATGAATAAGCACCGCTTAATTAAAGTTAATGATGACAGTATTATCACTCATTTTCAAACCGGGTTTCCCATACGAAGAATGGCTTTGCTAATGGAATGGCCCCCCTTCCCTTGTGCGACAGTATAACGATTAATCGTCACTACTTGAGCGGAGCGACCATCATGAGCGTTAAAACTATTGGCATTAATTTGGCAAAAGAGATTTTCCAGGTCCACGGGGTAGACGAGCACGGAAAGCCGTTGTTCAACAGCAACTCAGGCGCTCACAAATGACCTCTTTTTTTGCCAACATCCCACCGCGTTTGATCGGCATGGAGGCCTGTGCTACTGCCCACTTTTGAGCCAATAAGCTGAAGTCGATGGATTTGACGAACTGAGGGGCCGTCAGTTCGTCAAACCCTGTGTCAAAACCAGTAAGCACGAGGCTGTAGATGCAGGAGTCTGATTTCAAAAAATTATCAGCCTGATGACAACAGAGACCTTTCGGGCGAAATTAAAATGCCATCCAATTCCGTTAACGCCTGGTACAATACCTGCGTACCACGCCATAATTGCTGTGACTCAATCCACTCTTCCGGACAATGGCTGCGACCATTCAGACAAGGAATGAACACCATACCCGTCGGGCCTAATGGAGATACATACACGGCATCATGCCCGGCACCACTTGGCAGACGGATGTTGGCGTAATCGAGTTTGTTGGCAGCAAGCTCGATGGCCTCCATCACCACATCACTGCAGGGTGTTGGTTTCGCACGAGTTAAGTGTGTGACCTGGGTAGACAACCGCAACGCTGTGAGGCCTGATGCAACCGTCGCCAGCAACTGTTCCGGGAAAGTATCCAGTATCACCTGATTGTCGCTGCGAACTTCAAGCGTCAGCGCTACATGGCCGGGTACGGCGTTAGCCACATTAGGCGTCATTTCCAGATGCCCGACTGTCGCGACAACATAGCTCGGATTGCCACTCATTTGCGATGCCATGCGATACGCTTCATCAATGATTCGTGCCGCACCGACAAGCGCATCACGGCGTATATCCATGGGGGTTGTCCCCGCATGGTCTGGCTGGCCTGTGACGACAATGCGCACACGACGAATACCGACAATATTAGTCACCACGCCTATCGGGTAGTCCAGCGATTCCAGCACCGGCCCCTGTTCAATATGGAGCTCAATAAAAGCTGCTATACTCTGGGGTTTACGCAACGGCTGTGTGAGCTCTGCTGGCGTTCCCCCAATCCGACTTATTGCCTCGGCCAGCGTTTCTCCCACACTGTTTTGCGAATCCAGCATCGCGGCATCCAGTGAACCACTGAAGGCCCGACTACCGACACAAGAGATACCATAATCACTCGACTCTTCAGACAGGAAGTCAATAACTTCAAAGGGATGCTCCCATCTGATACCTTGTTCTGCAAGGCATTGAGCGATTTCAATCCCCGCCAGCACACCGATAATGCCATCGAATCGCCCCCCCCACGACGGTATCACAGTGCGAGCCTGTCACTAATGGCGGTTTTTTATCATTCAGTCCTTCACGCCGACCAATTAAATTACCAGCCGCATCCTGGGATACGCTAAGACCGGCAGCTTTAAACTCGTCTCGTAACCAATTTCGGGCTTCAGAAAATTCAGTTGAAAAAGCACGACGAGTCCAGGGGATACCGAGCAACGTGTTGCGAGTAAACGCCCTTTACTTGCGAATCGACACGATTGAGCAGGCCATACTTAAAGCCGAAGAAGAGGACCGCGAAATGGGGCCTACTGGTTATTTTGTCGCTTACTCACTCGCCAGAGAAAACCTGCTATTAGGAGCAACAGTAATCACTGACTCAGTGAACCCACTGGCGTTAACCCGTGATGCCTATCGAGAAATAGCTTTATCGGCAAGAACCGATTTTTTAGAAATTGAGATCGTATGTTCCGATATGATTGAGCATCGTAAACGAGTGGGAACAAGGGTGTCAGAAGTCGAGGGGTTAACCCTGCCAGACTGGAAATATGTTACCGATTTGACTTATGAACCATGGAACAGAGAACATCTCATTTTAGACTCGTACAGTTTATCCAGCGATGAATGTGTATCCAGGATCATCAAAGTTCTTTCGCGATGACCTGGTCTTGTGAGGCTCCCCAACAATTATTATGGTGGGTAGTTAGCAATGCCCGCTCCGGGCACGAAGCAGCTTGCCTTAATAAGTCAGGGCAACCTTTAGCCAGGAGTAAAAGTTGATCTAACTTTTCGTCGGAAGCTCAGTATCAACCAAAGTAACTCTGGGAAACTGATACACTCATGAAAATTCAGATCGGTTGATCGGAGTGAGTCCATATGGCTCGTAAATGTTTTTGAACTCTCACCGATTCATACAGCGCTTCAAGGCAAACCGGACTGACCGGCCTGTCAGAAATGCGATGTCAGCATCAGCGGAAGTAATCTCCAGGCTTTACAGCCCCACCACAAAAGGTAAAGATGAGCTGATATACGCAACGCAGCAGCGGCGAGAGCTGAAATCAGTAACGCGTTGAAAGCAGTGAGTATTAAGATTGATCCTGTGTTCAGGCTCCTCATCCTGATGTCAGAAGAACAACATAGAGTGGTTGTGCGTTGACAAATAAGAAGAAAATTACCATCAGAGACGTCGCAGGGCTGGCCGGAGTATCTATCGGTGTAGTGTCACGAGTATTAAATCCCGGTACTGGTTCAGTATCTGAACGCACGCGCATTCGCGTGAGCGAAGCAATGCAAACGCTTAATTACACCCCTCAGAGCTCCGCCAGAGAATTAAAAACAAACCTGAATAATACTATTGGCTTAGTGGTGGCTGACATTGCCAATGACTTTTTTTCTGAGATATCAGATCTTATCGTACGGCGGGCCAGAGAACTGGATATGAATGTCATTCTTGTGACGACTCAGGAAGATCCGCTGCTTGAGCGTGAGAGTCTGCGGATGCTGATGCAAAAGCGTGTCAAAGCCATCATAGCCACGCCTACCAGTGCGAACAGTGATATCTGGCAATCCATCGGTGAAATGGGTATTTCTGTGGTCTTTATTGACCGTTTTCTTGAAGACGTTAAGCATGCCAGCGTCATTGGTTTTAATAACCACGACTCTGCATGTGAAGCCGCCCTTTATCTTGCCCGGCTGGGACACAAACGTATCGCCTGGATCAGCGGCCCACTCAATACCTCAACATCTCTACAGCGGCTGAATGGCTATCAACAAGGTCTTAAAGAGAGCGGTTTAGCATGGGATAAGCAATATACGGTGGTGAAGAATTTTCGCGATCCCCTCGCCAGCCAGGCACTGGATGAGCTGCTTGAGCTTGAGGTACCCCCGACGGCAGTCATTATTGGTAATACCTCAATTGCACCGGTCATCATGTCACGGATCCGCGAACTGAAGATTTCTGTTCCTGACGATTTATCGCTGATTGTTTATCATGACAGCCACTGGAGCCGTCTGCTGTCGCCTTCCATCAGCGTCATCAAGCACCCTCTCGAAATGCTGGCAGAAAAAGCAATCCAGTGCTTGTCTGGTGAACAACAGAACGTGTTCGAATTAACAAGCGTGCTAATAAAACGCGAGAGCGTCTCGATGATTAAATAGAGAGTCCATTCAGACGCTGTATTTGCCGGATAATACCGCAATGATCTAAATCGCCATCACCCGCGGCAACCATCTGGCTGAACAAGACATTGACCTTATCAGTCAACGGCAACGTCAAATCAAGCTGTTCTGCCAACGCCATGATACTTTTTGTATCTTTGAGCTGCCATGCCGCTGAGCCGCGCGCGCAAAAATCACTTTCTACCATGCGTTCACCGTGTTGTTGTAGCAAGGTGGAATCAGCAAACCCACCCAACAGCGCCTCCCGGACCTTAATCGGATCGGCCCCGCCCCGCTGGGCCAATGTAAAGGCCTCTGACAATAAACATAACGTCCCGGCGACAATAATCTGGTTTGCAAGTTTGGTGAGCTGTCCTGCACCAACCTCCCCCACCCGGGTAACCTTACCAAGGTGAGTAAGCAGAGGACGAAGCCGATCGATACTTTGCTTCGCCCCTCCTGCCATCAATGACAACGTACCCTTCTCCGCGCCCTTCGTACCACCAGACACGGGCATGTCCACATAATAAAGTTTTGCGCGTCGAGCCTGAAGTTGCTGTTCAACCACCTTCACCGGGGTGAGCGTGCTCATCATGATAATGATCGAGTGGTGAGCAATGAGTGACAATCTTGTCTCGGTGAAAATCACCTCGTCGCAGGCATCGGCATCACTCAGAAGACAAATGATAACGTTGTTCCCGGACAATAACTTTTCGACTGAATCGACACATTTGACACCAAAGGCTTCCAGACCGAGCGCTTTATCCTTTGTCCGGTTCCACGCCTCAACCCGACAACCAACTGCAGCCAGACGACGCGCTACCGCTTGCCCCAGTAACCCCGTGCCGATCAAACCTACTCGTGTAGTGGTATCCATAAATATTTCCTGAATAACCCGCGACGACGCTTGCCGCCGCGGCAAAGTTAACGTCTATAAACCCGCGAGGCTTACCATCTGTTTACGCAATTCGACGATATCCAGATTATTTTCAAATTTGACATCGGAGAAGCGTATCGCTTTGTCTTTGGCGACATCTTTGACCAGCTTGACATGATGCGCCAGCCCCATTGGCAACAGGTCCTGATCCACGCTGATACTGGCTGGTAGCGCATTCGCCCAGACGGTAAAGCCACCTTCACCATCCAGCATTTCCCCGGCCTTGAGATCGCGTTTTGCCGTTGCCACCGCATCTCCCCTGAAGCTCAATGCTGAACCTGTGGCTTCATTACGCAGCACGGCAGAGAGAATGCTGATGCTGGTTTCCAGCCCAATCAAATGGAAAGGACGCCACATTGAGGCGTACCAGCCGCTGGGATCGGTGAGCAGCCCATATTGCTTGAAGCAGGCACGGCTATACTCATCGCGGGCCTTAAAGGTGACAAAAACGCCGTAACGAATATTATTGAGCACTTCACGGCCATCTGGCTCCTGGCTTGCTGCAATATCCACCAGACCACTCCGGCTCAGTCGCCCGCCATCCGCCTCGGGGGAGAATACGCGTGCCAGGTCATGCACCCCTGCAGGAGGAAAAGCCAGCCCATTATCAGGACAATCGAGCCCTGTTGCGTTGGCCACAGCGGCCATTTCAATCGCGGCCTTGGTACCATCGGTGAAAGAGTTATACATTTTGGGATTAAAGTCGCCTGCGGCGACCTCTTCTTCTGACCAGCCAAAAAAGCCCCAGACGGTATCTGGCGTCGAGTAACGGTAACGAGGCTCAAAATTCATCCCTTTACCAGCGGCAACAATTTCAAACCCGCAGGCACGAGCCCAGTCCACAAGTTCACAAATAATTGCAGGCTGATCGCCGTATGCCATGCTGTAGATCACACCTTGTTGCCGCGCCCGTTCAGCGATTAACGGCCCGCACAAAACATCAGCCTCTACGTTCACCATGATCACATGTTTGCCATGTTCAACAGCATGCAGCGCATGGCGAGTTCCAGCCAGTGGATGCCCCGTGGCCTCAACAATGCAATCAATCTGCTCACAGCGGAATAACAGCTCCGCATCTTCTACCACACAGGTCGATCCATCCCGTAAGGCAATGTCGATATTTTCAGCGCGGTATTGCGTTTCAGGCCAGCCGACGCGGGCCAGCGCGTGGCGGGCTTTATTCATATCGAGATCGGCAACGGCCACTACCTGCAGTCCCTCCAGATGACGCAGCTGGGCAAGTACCATAGATCCAAATTTTCCGGCACCGATGATGCCGACACGAATCGGCTGCGCGGAACCTGATTTCACGGCACAGGCACGCTCATTTAACAATGCTGCTAAATTCATTTTTTTACTCCTTGATAGGATGTTTAAGGTGTCGACATTAACGCCAGCCAGCAACCTGGCGGCGACTTTTACTCAGGAGATAAATCAGTAACGGTGAAAAAAGCACAAGTATCGATAACAGATAGAGACCGTTCTGTGATTTACCGGTAAGGGAAATGGTGAGTCCGACCAGGAAGGGGCCAAAAAATCCGCCAATATTGCCGATAGAGTTGATTAGTGCCAGGCCACCGGCTGACCCCTGGTTCGTGAGAAAAGAGGCGGGTAAGGTATAAAATGTCGGCACACAGGCCAGCATGCCGACGGTAGAAAGCGTCAGCCCCAGCATAGATATCACTGGCGAGTCGCTGATAGCTGCGACCACAAACCCGACGGAAAACAGTATTGAAGGGAGGATAAAGTGCCAGGTCCGTTCATTCGTTTTATCGGAATGGTTTGACCACCAGCACATAGCGACAGCGCCAACGATGTAGGGAATGGTACCCAGCAGACCAACCACAGTATCTGAATAGTCAAAGCGTTTAATAAACTGCGGCATCCAGAAGCCAAGGCCGGTCAGCCCGATGACCGTGAAAAAGTAAGCAAGCCCCAGGATCCAGACGCGACGATCTTTGAACATTGCTTTCAGGCCTGAGTGACCCACCGTCAGCGTATCCCGCTGTTCTTTTTCCATCAGTTTCTGATAGGCATCGCGCTCCTCAGGACTCAGCCAGGAGGCACTGGCTGGTTTATCAGTAAGGTAAAGAAATACCACGACCGACAGGATAATCGGCGGAAAGCCTTCAATCAAAAAGAGCCATTGCCAGCTTTCCAGGCCGCCCACCTGATGGAAATTATCAAGAATGTAGCCTGAAATCGGATTGGCGATGATGGCCGCCAGAGGAACACCTAAATAGTAAATGGAGAAAACCCGAGCCAGTTCTTTCCTGGGGAACCAGGTTGTCAGATAGAAAACGATGCCCGGGGCGAGACCCGCTTCCGCCACGCCTAATAAAAACCGCAAAATACTGAGACTGACAGCCCCCTGTGCGAACGCCATGGCCATGGAAATCACGCCCCAGGTAATCATTATGCGGGCTAACCAAAACCGGGCGCCATAACGAGCCAGTAAGACGTTGCTGGGCACCTCAAACAAAATATAACCAAAGGAGAAGATGCCGACGGCAAACCCGAATTGTTGCGGCGTTAAACCCAGGAACTGGTTCATGGTTAACGCCGCCATGCCGATATTCGAACGATCAATGAACGCCAGCAGATACATCATCAATATCAAAGGCATTAAACGCCAGCGCGCTTTAGATATTGCTCTGCTTTCCAGAGGCGAGATATCAGCATGCTGAGGTATCGGCATTACGCCAGCATCAGTGCCAGCAAGTGTATGGTTGTACTCTTCTACGTGTTTCATGATGAATCCCAGCCGTGTTGTAACTACCGGAAATATCACGGAAAATACATTGATACCGCGATGCGACTTAAAAAGTAAAACGTTTTACTTTTTATCGAGTCTTGCGACAAACGACCCGAGCGTCAAGTTTTTTGTAAGCGGTAAGTTAATGAAATGTGATGAATGCAACAATTGGCGGGAGTGTGACTTAAATGTCAGTTTTTAGTACGGCGTGGACTGAAAGCACGATCATAAGGTCCGCTGCGAGCGAAAAGCTGCCGTTCAGGCTCAAATTAAGCCTGAGGTTAAGGATCATTTATCGCCGCTGGAAGACCAAAACCTGTCACAACGAAGCGAAATATTTGCTGGCACTGGAAGAACGAAAATCCCCCTTACTTAGCCATAAAAAGCTTGTCGAATGTCTCTGGGTGTGAAGCGGACGCTCATTGTTTACATAATCTTGGCAGTGCCTTTCTTGTGCCGATCAATAACATTCTAAATTGATAAATATAGAGCCCGACTACTGATGATTTGGGCTCTATATTTCACCTATAAGTTACATCACTCCATTCAGCAAAAGTTCGATTTATTCAACAAAGCCGAGATAGACTAACTATGCTCATTTAATAAAGGAGTTGTTTAACAACCATGATCACAGATCTGTTAATGTCTTCCGATGAATAAAATAACTTCATATAGTATATGGTAACAGACTCTCTTAACGTTATTTGATAAAATGAAAATCACACCACTGCCGCCATTAAACAGCCTGGTTGCATTTGAAGCAGCTTCACGTCATCTTAGTTTTACCCTGGCTGCTCATGAATTGAATGTCACGCAAGGTGCAATTAGTCGACAAGTTCGCCACCTGGAAGATTTTCTGGGTTCGGCACTCTTTACACGTTTAAACCGTAATATTTATTTAACTGAAACTGGCTTGCAATATCGTCAGGCTATCAGCGCGGCCCTGGTGGATATCGCCAGGGCTACGGGAGAGATAAAAAAATGGCAAGGTGAACATAAAGTCACCGTCTCCACTACCAGCGCAATGGCAGCATTATGGTTATTACCACGGGTTGCCAGTTTTCAGAGTGAGCACGAGGAAATTGACCTACGTATAGTGGCATCAGACAGTATTCAGAATTTACATAAGCAAGAGTGTGACTTTGGTTTATTCTACTGCCGAACTCCCCCTGAAAATATGCAAACTTTCGCACTATTCTCTGAGGTCGTATTTCCGGTTTGCAGTCCGGATTATCTGCAAAAGGTTGGTCCGCTATCATCAGCGGAAGATATTTTTAGTAAAACCTTACTTTTCCTTGAGGATTCTCATACCGACTGGTTAAGCTGGGAACAGTGGTTTACTGCGGTTAATCTTCCGCAATTTACGCCCAAAAATCGTCTGAACATCAATAATTACCCGATGCTGTTACAGGCGGCAATCAATGGCCAGGGTGTCGCGCTGGCGTGGGGAGAACTCTCTGACTGCTATCTGGAGTCTGGTGCCCTGATCCGTCCGGTAAGCCATGCATTAAGAACCAACTCCTGCTTTTCAATACTGGAAGTAGCAAACACTGGCCGGGTGACCGCCAGTGTCAGGCTATTCCGTGAATGGCTGCTAAACCAGCGTTCCACGTCGGTGATTTAGCAACCCATTGTTATTTCTAAATTATTATCTTTTCTTCTGGTTTGATGTTTTGCGGTGATCCAACCGGTCCATCCAATGCTTCCGGATCGGGATGCACATGTTGCGGCAACATTGCCCACGGCAACGGCTCCCGGCGAATAGAGCGGAACAGCGTTAAAGTCATTAGCATAATGAAGATCGCCACCGGGAAACCGGCGATAATAGATGCGGTTTGCATCACTTGTAACCCTCCGGCATACAGCAGCACTGCGGCCAGAACGGCAATGATTATCCCCCACAAGATCCTGATAAATGGCGGTGGTTCGCTATGTCCTCCGGCATCCAGAATGCAGAGAACTAAGGTTCCGGAATCTGCAGATGTAATAAAATAGGTACCTAACAACAGACAGGCCAGAATGCTCAGCACGGCACTTAATGATGAGTAGGGTAAGCTATTAAACAGCGCAAACAGCGCTCTGGTAGTATCCTTTTTGGTCGCTTCCAGAACGGGTCCACCGCTAAATGCAGGGGTTTCAGCTTGTGTAACCTGTTTTTGTAGCGTACTGGTTTCATATTGATGCCGGGCATCTTGCTCAATTTTCAGTGCTGTGCCACCAAAGACAGCAATCCAGATAAAGGTGATCAGCGTTGGAACAATCAATGCACCACCAATAAGTTCACGGATTGTCCGCCCGCGTGAAATTCGGGCAATAAACATGCCGACAAAAGGAGCCCATGTCATCCACCAGGGCCAGTAATAAGCGGTCCAGCTATTTTGCCAGCCAGAATCTTTTTGTGTGTCGCTCCAGAAGCTTAAACCAACTATATTTTGAATATAATCGCCAGAACTCTCCAGAAAAGTATTCAAAATATATCGGGTTGGCCCTACACACAGCACAATCATAACAATGAGCAACGACAGCAGCATATTTAGCTCAGACAAACGACGAATCCCTTTTCCTACCCCGGATAATACCGAAGAGACCGCCAACGTGCAGAGCACCACAATAATCAACAGCTGAACACCAAGACCAATATGCACACCCAGCGCTTGATTTAAACCTGAATTAATCTGGATCACCCCCATACCGAGGGTTTGCGAGATACCAAATGCAGTGACGGCAACAGTTAAAATATCTACCAAATGACCAATAGGGCCATAAATACGATCACCAATAAGCGGGTAGAGAATTGAACGTAACGTTAGCGGGAGGTTTTTTCGGTAGGCAAAATAGGAAAGTGCAAGGGCGACAATAATAAATACTGACCAGGGATGTAGTCCCCAATGAAAAAATGTTATACGCATTGCGGCACTGGCTGATCCGTCACTGAGCGGCGGGGAAAATGGATTGCCTGCGTAGTGCCACATAGGTTCGGCAACCGACCAGAATATTAAGCCAATACCCATACCGCCGGAAAAAAGCATTGCAACCCAGGAGGTGTTGCTGAACTCTGGCTTTTCATCATCTTTGCCCAGTCTGATATGCCCATAACGACTAACCATGAGGTATAACAAGAAAAACAGAACCGCCGATACCAGACCTATATAGAACCACTTCATGCTGTAGAGTAATGCGTTGGAAATATCTTCAAAGTATTTCCCCGTTTTATTAGCCAGTATTGCACAGAATAAAACAAAACTTACCACCAGTATTTTTGAAACAATTGTCACTGTCGGGTTTAATCCCTTCAATAATCCAGATGTCGCTCGCATAGGCGCTTCTCACTCCTCAGAAATGATAGATAACCGTTTTTGTTTATTTTTTGTTAAATCATCTTGAGGGTAAAGAGCCATTCCGTGCATTTCAACGGATAAAAACTCATATATTAGTGATAAAAAATCATGCGAACGTACAATAAACGGTCTAATCAGCCAATATTTAACGCATTGTTTTATCCTGATGAGTTTTTCTCATGCGTCGTTGGCAAAAAAGTCGTTTGCCTGTTGCTAAATTGTTAAACACACTCTCGCTTATTCAACCCCCTTTCTTGCCAGCAGAGCAAAGACCAACAACACTTTATTTCTGGAGAGCTTTAGATGAACAATGTCAAACAATCTCTTATTGCTGTTGAATATGTTGATCGGGTATTAACTGAGATCCAGGATGCAACCGGTATGCCTAATGATGCGTATACCAGTAAAGAGTATTTCCGCTTTGAACGCGATAACGTGCTGGGTAAAACCTGGGTCTGTATCGGTTTTAGTGCCGACCTGCCCGCTAATGGCTTTGTAAAACCTGTCGATTTTATGAATCTACCATTGTTAATAATAAGAAACCGCCACGGGGAGATTCAGGTTTTCCATAATGTTTGCAGCCACCGGGGAATGAAATTAGTCCATGAAAGTGGCCCTGTTCAGGGGATGATCCGCTGTTCTTACCACTCCTGGAATTATGATCTTGATGGCAACTTAAAAGGAACACCGCATGTCGGGGGCATTGGTCAACACAAAGATGAACGTTTTAAATGCGAGAAGCATGGCTTAAAACCGCTCCGCTCCGCCGTCTGGATGGGCATGGTGTTTATTAATCTCTCCGGTGATGCCGACGAGTTTGACCACCATATTGCCCCGCTGCAACAGCGCTGGAAGACTTTCCTGGGTGAGGAAGGCATGTCGTTATTACGCCAGGTAGAGACTGGCGGTAGCCTGCAAATAGAGGTCAACAGTAACTGGAAGCTCGCCATTGAGAATTATTGTGAGGCCTATCACCTGCCCTGGGTTCACCCGGCACTCAATAGCTACTCACGGCTGGAAGATCACTACAACATCATGTTCAGTGAACGTTTCGCGGGTCAGGGGAGCACTGCTTATAACCTCTCAGAAACCGCAGGCACCCATCTACCTCAATTTCCTGAATGGCCTGCCGAGAAAGCCCGTCATGCCGAATATGTCGCATTATTCCCCAATGTGCTGCTGGGAATACAGATCGATCATGCCTTCGCCATGATGGTAGAGCCTGTCAGCGAAGAAAAAAGCATTGAGCATCTGCGGCTGTTTTACGTTGGCGATGAAGCGACGACAGAGCAATTTTCCGCCTGCCGTCAGGCTACAGTGGAGTCCTGGCGGGTCGTTTTCGGGGAAGATATCTCCGCCGTGGAAGGTATGCAGCAAGGACGCCGTTCACCGGGTTTTGGCGGCGGTGTTTTTTCTCCAGAAATGGATGTGCCGACACACTTTTTCCAGAAGTGGTTAGCTTCCAGAGTAAAAAAGGCGCTGGAGGCATAAACGATGGAACATTATCTTAACTATATCGCCGACCAATGGTGCGATGCCTCCCGCAGCTTGACTGTTTACAATCCGGGGAGCGCAGAGCCTTTCGCCACCATCGCCCTGGCGGATACCCAGGATGCCGATCGGGCGATGAGTGCAGCCAGAGCATGTGTCCAGTCTGGGGGATTATCCGCTGTTCGCCCGGCACAGCGTGCTGGCTGGCTGCTGGAGGCCGCACGCGAAATACGAGAAATAGCAGAATCTGGCGCACAGGTTTGTAGCCAGGAAAACGGAAAGCGGCTACAGGATGCCCGTGACGAATTCTTAGAAGCCGCTCGCTATTTTGAGTACTACGCAGGTATGGCCGACAAACTGGAAGGCGCGTCCATTCCCCTGGGGCAGGATTACCTCGATTTCACGCAGCACATTCCCTATGGCGTGTCCGTGCAGATTGTTCCGTGGAATTTCCCTGTTTCTATCTGTGCCCGTTCTCTGGCCCCGGCATTAGCCGCAGGTAATGCGGTAGTGGTCAAATCACCAGAGTTATCGCCCCTGGCCATAACGCTGCTAATAACTGCCGTCATTCGGGCTGGTTTTCCTGCAGGGGCAATCCAGCTGCTGTGTGGCGAAGGTGTCGATGTCGGCAGTTATCTTGTCCAGCATCCCGAAGTTGATCAGATAGTCTTTACGGGTTCTGTCGCCACCGGGCAATCCATCCTGCGTAGTGCCGCGAGCAGAGCAACCCCGGCAGTGATGGAGCTGGGAGGAAAATCCGCCGCTATTGTACTGCCGGATGCAGAGATAACCACCCTGCTGCCCAGCGTCCGAAGCGGCATTTTTTTTAATGCCGGGCAAGTTTGCTCGGCATTATCCCGGCTGCTGATTCATCAGTCACGCTATGAGGAAGTGAAGGCAGCCGTAGTCTCTCTGGCGGAATCGTTGGTGGTCGGCACGGCAGACGATGCCGCAGCAGAACTGACACCGCTAGTCTCGCGGGAACAACAATTACGGGTGCTGACCATGATTGAACAGGCCAGAGCTGAAGGCGCAACTGTACTGACGGGGGGTTACGCGCCTGACAGAGCGGGTTACTTTGTAGCCCCTACGGTTATCGAAGCCACGCCGCAAATGAGGATAGCTCAGGAGGAGGTCTTCGGCCCGGTGCTGGTTATTATGCCCTTCGAGTCGCCACAACAGGCTGTTGAGATCGCCAACGGTACAGTGTTTGGTCTGGTCGCCGGGATCTTTGGTAACAATCTGGATGAGACGCTTAATGTCGCCCGACAACTACGGGGGGGCCAGGTCTTCGTCAATGAGTGGTTCGCCGGGGGGATAGAAACGCCTTTCGGCGGAGTGGGATTATCCGGTTTTGGGCGGGAGAAAGGTCAGGAAGCTATTTACGGTTATGTCCACACCCGAAATATTGCCATTCGTCTGAGGTCGACCACAGCCAGCCGAGCGCAATAAATTATCACTCCAGCGGAAACTAAAGAGATTACCGGAGATCCTCATGGCAAATAAAAAGTGGTTCTGTCTGATTTGCGGCTTTATTTATGACGAAGAAAAAGGATGGCCAGACGAAGGTATTCCGCCAGGCACCGCGTGGGAAGCGGTGCCGGATGACTGGTTATGCCCTGAATGCCTGGTGGGAAAAGCTGATTTTGAAATGATCGAGATTAGCGAAGATCGGCAGCCCCTCCCGAACAATCCTGTGCCAGCAGCGGAAGCGGTGCTATTACCAGTGGTGATCATCGGCAGTGGTCATAGCGGATACTCCCTCGCCGCAGCGTTACGGGCGCAATATCCGCTATTACCGATAACAATTTTCACTGAAGATAGCGGCGCGCTCTACAGCAAGCCAGCCCTCTCCTGCGCACTGACAACGGGAAAAAATGTCGCACAGCTTCAGCAAAGCTCAGCGCTGGAATGGGAAAAAAAGCTCAATGTCCGCCTCTATCCCCACACTCAGGTGCTGCATATCGACAGGCAAAATAAGCGTCTGGAGACCAGCATTGGCCCCTGTGATTATGGCCGTCTGGTGCTGGCAACCGGCGCGTCACCGATAACCCCGACGATTGCAGGAACCAGCCACCAATTTTTGAGTGTTAACCATCTGCATGACTATGCCTGCTTTCGACAGGATATTGTCGACAAACGCCATATCACCATCCTTGGCGATGGGCTAATTGGTTGTGAATTCGCCCATGATTTAGCCACCTCAGGTTTTAAGGTTACGGTTGTCGGTCTGGGGCGCTGGCCAATGTCGACATTTCTGCCTCAGCCTGTGGGGGTAGGATTGCAAAACGCCCTGCGTGATATCGGCGTGACCTGGCACTTAAATACCACCATCGTCAATGCATCAACAAGCATAGACGGCTCCCAGTTGTTAACACTTAGCAATGGCGAAATGTTACACACCGACAGAGTGCTCAGTGCAACCGGCCTGCGACCGAACGTTACTCTGGCGCAAAAATGCGATCTTAAAGTGCAAAAAGGGATCTGCGTCAATCGCTACGGACAGACAAGTGATGAGGCCATTTTCGCCCTCGGAGATTGTGCTGAATACCCCTGCGGCTGGCGTCCTTATATCGCCCCGATCGTGCAGGCGATACCGGCCCTGGTTCGCAGCCTCACAGGTATGCTGACCCCGGTCGATGTAACCCCCAGCCCAGTCATTGTCAAAACGCCCACCGCACCACTGTGCTTTTCGGCGCCAGTGCTTGCTGGTGAGTGGCAAATCGAACATCACGATAACACCATCATGGCGCTCCATTATGACGATAACGGCATGTTAAGCGGCTTTGCCCTGTTTGGTGCAGATATTCAGCATCAGCGTAATGACTGGATGACGGAAGTGCTTCACACCAGCGCCCGGCAATCTATGGAGGAGCAGACATGATCCATTTACCCAATGATGATAACTGTTGTGGCTGGTATGCGTCTCTGACGCCTGCAACGGCACAAAAAAAGCTCACTCAGGATGAAAAAGCCGATTTTGTGGTGGTGGGAGCTGGTTTTGCCGGTTTAGCCATCGCCCGTCGGCTAGCCCAGCATGCCCCCACGGCCAGAATTTTGTTAATTGACGCCCAACAGGTCGGTCAGGGGGCTTCAGGACGAAACTCAGGTTTTGTTATCGATTTGCCGCATAAGTTTGCCCTTGAGCACCCCAATCCCGAACATAAGCAAAAAATTCTGCGTCTCAATCGCTATGCGATTTCCCAACTGGCGGCGCTGATAGAAGAGCACAATATTGACTGCCAATGGTCGGCAACGGGTAAATATCAGGGGGCGGTGAGTGAGCGCGGGCTGGAAAAGCTTGACCATTTTGCACGGCTGATGCGTGAGCTGGGCGAACCCTGGCATAACGTCGAGAGTAAAGCTCTCTCTGAGATACTGGGTACCAGTTACTACCAACGGGCCATCTACACCCCAGGCAGCTATCTTATGCAGCCTGCGGCCCTGGTTCGTGGTCTGGCAGACAGTCTGCCGGATAACGTTGAACGTTTTGAAAACTCGCCGATTCGTTCACTCACCCGGGAAGGTAAGCGCTGGCGACTGCGGGGTGACCATGGCACCGTCAGCACACCGACGCTACTGCTGGGTACCAGTATTTTCACCCGCGAATTTGGCTGGCTAAAAAACCGTCTGTTGCCGGTGATGACCTTTGCCAGCTGGACCCGACCGCTAAATGAGGCGGAAAGAGATAGCTACGGTGGACAACTGAACTGGGGGCTGACACCTGCCGACCATGCAGGCACAACCCTGCGTATGACGATGGATGGACGGATAATGGTGCGCAATACTTATAAATATGTTCCGCGATATGGTCACAGCGTAAGTGATCATCTGCGACAGAAAATCCAGCAGGAGCATCGACAGGCATTTTTAGCTCGCTATCCGGCTCTGGAAGCCGTGCATCTTTCCCATACATGGGGCGGAACCTATGCAATATCGCGTAATTTTACCAACTTCTTCGGCAAACTTGATGACGGTGTATATGCCTGTGCCTGTGACAACGGTGTTGGGGCAGCCTGGGGAACGGTTTCGGGCTCGCTACTGGCAGACCTGGCCGCAGGGATAGACTCATCGCTGCTGGCAGATATTCAGACCGTTACTGGGATGCCGGCGATAAACCCGCCAGAACCACTTCTTGGCCTGGGCGTACGCAGTAAAATTCGCTTTGCTAAATGGCAAAGTAGAAGTGAGTTATAGAGAAACCCGCTTGAGGAAACTTAAGCGGGCTTTTTGCTTTTGCAGTTTTGCTGATGTTTTATGTTCTTTAATCGACATAAGACGTTTATTGTGGAGCCCCATGCCTGCTCAGCATGCAAAAAAGGTGGTCATTTTGGTGGTCTTGACAGACAAGGTTTTCTGATTTAGATTAATTATCAGCCAGTTATTGGCAAAGGCGATCCCAGTCAGAGGAGCCATATTAGAGAAGCCCGCTCAGGGAAACCTGAGCGGGCTTTTTGCTTTTTTATATCTGATAATCTAACGCCACTTCCTCCGGCTCCATCACCTGACGTTTGATCTCCTCGACCGACAATCCCGCATTACACAGTTCCAGGAAGCGCCAGACGTAGTTGCGCTGCAGCTGGCCGCGTTTCAGCCCCAGCCAGACGGTATTAGCATCAAACAGATAGTGGGTATCCAGCCGGGTCAGGCGACCGAGTTCCTGATTATCGCCGGATTGCTCCGCCACCAGGCCAATGCCCAACCCCAGTTCGACGTAGGTTTTAATCACGTCCGAATCCTGCGCGCTGAGCACGATATCCGGCACCAGGCCTTTGCGGTTAAACGCCTCGTCGATGCGTGACCGCCCGGTAATGCCCTGGCGATAGGTAATCAGCGGCCAGCGGGCGATAGCTTCCAGCGTCAGCGGCACCGTTTGGGTCAGCGGATGTCCTTCCGGGACCAGCAGGTTGTGATGCCAGCGGAACCACGGAAACGCCGCCAGGGTCGGGTCATTGCTCAGGCGCTCGCTGGCGATCCCAATATCCGCCCCGCCGTTATGCAGCAAGGCTTCTATTTCCTGGGGGGTACCCTGAATCAGTTCCAGCCTGACGTCTTTGAAAAGTTCGCGGAAGGCTTTGATCACCGGCGGCAGGCTGTAACGTGCCTGGGTATGGGTGGTGGCGATGGTCAGCACCCCGGAGGCATCGTTAGTGAATAAATCGGCGAGGCGGCGCACATTGCTCGCCTCGTTGAGGATACGTTCGGCAATCACCAGCAGCGCTTTGCCCGGCTCGGTCATCCCGAGCAGACGTTTTCCGCGACGAATGAAAATCTCAATCCCGAGCTCTTCTTCCAGTTCGCGAATATGGCGACTCACGCCGGACTGCGAGGTATAAAGCATATTGGCGACTTCCGTCAGGTTGTAATCCTGCCGGGCCGCCTCACGAATAATTTTGAGTTGCTGGAAATTCACCCTTTCCTCCAGGGGCCTTCAGACATAACGCTATTGTTAGAGTCTGCGCCCCTGGCGAACAAATAATAAAAACCCGCAACTTATGCTTTTTAGATCTATCGCTTAGCTGACCAACTGTAATTCGCGATTTTCGAGCGACGGACGGCTGACCAGCGACATCAGGATTTCTTTCACCGCCTGAGCCTGCGGCGAGAGAGAGCCCCGGGCGGACATATTCAGCGAGAGCGGTAAACTCATCGATGGGGTAGTTATCCGCGCCATCCAGCCGTTTGCCGCGGCACACAACGAGCGTGCAGCGGATTCCGGTAACACGGTGACGCCCATTCCGCTGGCGATGGCCGCGGTCAGCGTCGAGAGGGATTCAATTTCGCCAATGATTTTCGCCGTCAGACGACGCAGCGAAAAGGCCTCATCAACCCGGGCGCGCACCGCGCTGTAATCGCGCGGCAGGAACAGATTCATTTCTGCAACGGCGAGCAGATCCACGCTTTGACCTGGACAATCCCGCGTGCCCACCAGCCATAAATCTTCTTTCAGCAGCTGTTGGCTGGTAATGCCCGCCACAGGCGAGCGCTCGTAAAGCACCGCCATATCGAGCTGGCCGTTGAGCAACCTGTCGTTCAGCACCGTGCCGCTGTTTTCATGCAGATAAACCATCACTTCCGGCAGTTCGTTGCGCACCGCCTGCAGCAGCGGCATGGTGATCGACGATGCCGCCGTACCTGGCGCGAGCCCAATCGACACCTGCCCGCTCAGCGTCTGGCCGATGTTGCAGACTGCCATTTGTGCCTGCTCGCACTGACGCAGAATGGTTCGCGCATGGGTATACAGAATTTTACCGGCCTCGGTCGGCGTCACGCCCCGTTTGGTGCGGATCAGGAGCTGCTGGTCCATCTCACCTTCCAGCGTAGCCACCTGCTGGCTTAATGCAGGCTGAGCGATATGCAACACCTCAGCTGCCTGAGTCAGGCTACCGATATCGACGATTTTTACGAAGTATTTCAGTCGTCTTAAGTTCATTTTGCCTCCGGTTCGGGATGCCAGTGCCAACGCTGGCGATTCAGTTGTCGGAGGAGTTGCAATATGCTTGCCAATTTTTGACCAACCGGACCAGAAGGTCTGCACAGGCCGTGGAATAAGAGATTCTAATAATTTTGGCATTTTCAGTAACCGACCAGCGGATTGCGCTCTGCTCCATCAGGAGGACGAGATGCACCAATCCGGTGCGCGCTGTGCTAATTTTCAGCAATTAATCGCCTTTTGCTGAAATTGTCAGCAATCGAACCGCAGAAGTGCAGACAGGCTTTGACATGCCGTTCGGGTCTCGCTAGTATTCGCCCCGTTAACCGATTCCTCTGTAGTTCAGTCGGTAGAACGGCGGACTGTTAATCCGTATGTCACTGGTTCGAGTCCAGTCAGAGGAGCCAAATTTAGAAAAGCCTGCTTTCGAGCGGGCTTTTTGCTTTTCTGAGCTCAGCAAGGCTAAGATTCAAAGGCAGTTATCTTCTGGACTCGCATACAGTGCGGTGTATACGCAGCCGTTTTCGAACAGATATTCTCCTCGCCAGAGCCTGTGTGCAACCTGACAATAAAATTGCCGCACATCGACCGATATAGCCACAAGTCTGATGTCGTGAAAATCACAAATAGCCTCACGATGCGATAAGGCCTTATACACGCTCTCCTTTGCTGAAAAGGCCAGGGTTAGTGCGGCATGAAACGCCAGCGGCACCTGCTTAAGATAGCGATACTCTTCACCGCCAATAATAGCTTGATGCAAAACTGCCGCATCTTCGGGAGCAATCAGATTCTCGACATCGACTCCAATGCCCACTCCCTTCGGCGAGTCGATCATTACACACAGCGCTATTCTTTCTGTATGGCTTATGGAGCCTGAAACGCCAACTGGCCAAAGTGGGATGCCTTGTTCGTCACTCAGGACGGGCCGTTGCCCATAGCCATTTTTGGACAACCATTGCTGAGCCAGATAGCGTCCCGCCAGATACTCAGCCCGCCGTGACCTTGCAGCATGACGCAGCGCTGTGGGGAAAGTGAGGCCATAGAAATCAAAGAGGCTGTCCTGGTAATGTGCTGGCTGAAAGGCACAGCGAGAAACGGATAGTGATAGCGACCGTGGTGAAAAAGGCGGTAGTGGTTGAATAAACTGTGTCATCGCATGCAACTCAAGGCTGGCCTGTTCAGGCCAGCCAGAAAGGAAAAGGCTTTACGCCTCAGCAGAGGTCTGTATTTCGGTCGTTAAGAAACCGCAACCAAACCAGTATTCCCGATATTTGGCGATCAAGTGATCTGCATCCAAAGCCCCAAACATCTCGGCCACCAGCGAGTGTTCAATCTGCATCCGCGGGTAATCCTTTGCATCGAGATAAAATGACTTAAAGGGATAAAGTGCATTATCGCTGCCTACGCCGGGCACCCACTGCTGTGCCCAAACGTCACTGCTGACGAAGTGGATAGCATGATCGCCGCCCGCAATAATCGACAGAAGTTTTGTCCAGGGAATGGCTGAGAGATAGCCCAGATTGATTGCCTGTTGGTCATACCGCCCTTCCAGGCTTTCGTTAACTAACAGGTCTGCCAGGCAATCGACCGGGCTGATATCCAGCTCGTAGTTTTTCCAGTTTGGTGCCACACCCATCTGCAAACATCCCTTTATCAGGTTCAACGTGTGGTTAGTTTCCACATTCGAAATCCCGTTGCGGACCGACCCGGTAATATTGCCCATGCGGAAAATAGCGCCATGCAGACCATTGGCAAAGGCCTGTGTGACCAATTGCTCGCTTGCCCATTTCCCCTGCACGTAGCCATTTTGCATCGGCGGGACTTGCGCAACTGTTTTTTCCAGAATGCATGTACCCTCTGTTGCGGCAGTTGACAGAGTGGAGACATAGAAGAAATGCTTCGGGCGGCCAAAGGTACACAGTTCCAGTAGCTGTCGGGTGCTTTCTACGTTCGCGGCTCGCAGAGTGGTGTAACTGTGCAAGTGGTTGACCCATGCCCCACAATGGTAAATCGCGTCGATACTCTCCCCCAACGCTTCCCATACCACACTGCTCAGGCCGAAGCAGGGAGCATCAAGGTCACCGCACAGCGTGTGGATCCTCGAAGGATCGAGCGTTAACTGATACAAATCAGCGGCTTCAAGCAGGCGCTGCACCCCCTCTTTCCCTCTAACAAGACAATGAACATTGGCCTCGGGCCGCTTGCGCTGAAGATCCGCCAGCAGATGAATGCCAAGAAAACCGCTCGCCCCGGTAAGCAGGATCGTCTCAAACTGTCGGCGGCTAGCGCTCAGGCACGTCATTTGAGTGGACGCCACGTCGCGGGCTATCAACTGTGCTTCGTCCTCCTCATTGCCATCCGTTTTTCCGTCGAGACTGGCAGCCAGCTCCGCCAGAGAACGACAACGGAATACTGTGGCGACCGGGACAGATTTCGCCATCAGCTTCTGGATAAGATCGGTCATTTTGATAACCAGCAGAGAGTGACCGCCAATCATGAAGAAATTATCCTCCCGCACGCAGGGGCGATCGGTTTGAAGCAGCTGTTGCCAGATGAGTGCCAGCTGCAGCTCAGTCTCTCCCTGCGGTGGCGTCCCCTCTTTCAGGGTTGCAGCAAAGTCGACGGCAGGAAGCTGCGATTTATCGACTTTTCCGTTAGCCGTTAGCGGTATTTTTTTGATCGTTTGCAGCGCGGCCGGAACCATATAAGCAGGCGCAACGGCGGTAAAGGCGTTGAGTATTTCCGCCGTATCAAGCTCGCTGACGCACCAGGCCGCGAGCTGCTTCTGCCCCTGATGTTCCACGGCGATCACCACTGCCTGTCGAACCCCAGCGAGTTGGCACAGCAAATGTTCCACTTCGCCCGGTTCCAGGCGATAGCCACGGATTTTAACCTGGTTGTCTCCCCGACCGATGAACTCCAGTATCCCATTGCGTTTCCATCGCACACGGTCACCGGTTTTATACATCTTCTGCGTGGCGGGGGTCCGCTGACGCGTTTCCTCAAAAAATGGATTATCAATAAAGGCCTCTTCGGTTTTGTCCATCTTATTGAGGTAGCCATCCGCCAGGCCCGCTCCAGAGGTATAAAGAGTACCAATAGCACCTGGTGGTAGCAGACGCTGCTGGGCGTCAAGGACATAGCAGGTCGTACCCGAGATACTGCTGCCAATTGGAATACTGGCCCCCTGACAGTCTTCCCGCCTGATGGGATATAAGGTGGTGAAGGTGGTGTTCTCGGTTGGGCCGTAACCATTCCAGATCTGCGCGGGCGGGGTGGCCGACGAGAGCACATTGTCGACAAGCGAAGGCGTCAACGCATCGCCACCGATCAGCAAATTCCTTAGCCCGGCAAAAGCATTGGGATTGTCGGCCGCAAGCTGATTGAACAGCGCAACCGTGAACCAGGCGTCGGTGACACCTCGCTCAACCAGCGTCTGCTGTAATTTTTCACTGTCGATAACGATTTCATAAGGAATAACTTCAATCTGTGCGCCGTTGAGTAAAGCGCCCCAAATTTCAAGCGTAGAGGCATCAAAAGCAATATTGCCAGCCTGAGCGATAACCGCATCGGCAGTTATCTGCCAGGGCTCAGCATTGACCACCAGACGGGTCACTCCCCGCTGTAGAACCTTCACCCCTTTAGGTTCACCAGTCGAGCCGGAGGTGTACATCACGTAGGCTTCATCGTCAGCATGGTGGCTAACGGGCGTCAGCTGCCCGCCACCCGAACTCAGGGCATCAACTAAGATTTCAGGACAAATGTCTTGTCGCCCTGCGGTATTGCGGTTAACGATAAGACAGTCTGCCGCGCTGTCAGTAAGCATGTAGCGCAGCCGGTCATTCGGATGTGAGGGATCAAATGGGACATAAGAGGCTCCCGTTTTGGCGATCGCCAGCATGATAGCAACCGTATTGATCCCACGTTCAAACGCGAAGGCGACGCGCTTTCCTCTTAATTGACCTCTCTGACTCTGCAGCCCTGCCGCAAACTGGTTAGCGCGTTGGTCGAGTTCAGAATACGTCATGCTTTCTGATTGGCAGCGAACGGCAAGTTTATCTGGCTGCTGGCTGACCCAATGTTCAAACATCGGCAGCATGGCCTGGTTTGGCTGCTGCGCCAACGATGGGTTCCATTCAACCAGTTGTTGGTAGCGCATCGCGTCATTGAGAATAAACAGCGCTGAGAGCGGTTGCTGTAAGTCTTCGGTCAGCTTTTCCAGAATGGCCTGGTAAAGGTCGAGCAGCGTGTCCATCAGTATTTCCGGCCAGATACCTTTGCGGAAGGTCGCTTCCAGCCGCAACTGGCCATCGGTTTGTGGCACCACGTTTAACAAAAGATCGGATTTCGCCTGCTCTTCTTGCAGCGGATAATCGCTGAATTCACACCCGTTAAGCTCGATAGTTTTTCCGTCTCCCCCTTGAGTATTCTGCAACACCAGCAACACTGCACAAAGTGGATGCTGCGTCGGGCCAGATGGAATGCCCGTGGCGGCCAATACCTGGCCTAGCGGAGCCTCCCCCCGCTCAAATCCTTGCGTCAGAGTCCGGTGGTTGTCGCGTAGCCAGTCACCGACGATGTTCCGCTCTTCGACCTGCGTTCGCATAATCAACGTATTAGCAAAGAAACCTATTTGATTGCTGAGCGACTGCTGCGGGCGGTTGGCCCAGATACCGCAAATGGGTACATCCTGCTGCTGGCAAATTCTCGATAGCAGCAAGGCCAGCCCCGAAAAGACCAGGTTAAACAACCCACTCTGACTTGCTATCGCCGTGCTCTGGAGCTGGTTTAACAAGCGCGAAGGAAGCACTTTCTTGCGCATGATACTGCCAGGCTGTGGCGTGCCTGAAACGGGCAATGCCAGAGGTGTGACGCCTTCCAGCGCCGTTTTCCACCCTTCGATTTGCGGCTGAAAATCCTGCTGCTGCTGCCAGGCACAATAGTCTGGATACTGACAGGCCAACCCAGATAGAGCCGTTTCACCGTCGTACAACGCCTTCAGCTCCTCGAAGAAAATACCCATCGACCAGCCGTCAGCAATAATGTGATGAATGTTGATCAACAACAAACGGGGTTGCCCCTCAACGCAATAAAGCGTGGTACGAAGCAGTGATTCATCGCCAAAACGGAATGGACGAGCCACCTCATCATTGATTTTCGCTGCCAGGTCACTTTCCTGTGGAACAGAGACGGTGGTCAATGTTGCTGGCGTTTCAACTACCTTCTGCCAGGGTAAACCCTGCGTCTCATAGATACGCAAACGCAGGCTATGATGCCGTTCACTCAGTTTACGCAGGGCCACCTGCAGGCGGTTGCTGTCCAGCGAACCGATAATTCGAAATGCGAGAGGAATCGAATAGTGAGCAACATCAGGCTCCCGGCAACAGGTCAGCCACAGGCGATTTTGCTCCAGGGAGAGAGGTGTGCGGCTCCCGGGCGGAACAACAGGGAAAAGGTGCTCTCCGTGACTTTCGGACTGGCTGTCGATATGCGCCGCCATTTCATGCAACACGGGAAAACGAAAGAGACTGGCGAGGCTTATCTCTTTGCCACTGTGTTCATAAATTGCATGACGGAGTTTGACAACCAGGAGCGAATGACCCCCAGACCAGAAGAAGTGACCTTTACGTCCAGGCACTTTTTCGAGTTTCAGGATCTCTTGCCACACTTTCTCAAGCCAGCTTTCAGTTATCGACTGAACAGGCTCATAATCGTGGTGATTAATTTCAGCAGCGGGTAATCGCCGTTTGTCGACTTTCCCATTTGGCGTGAGCGGAAGTTTATCCAGCAGTTGCAGGCTTACCGGAACCATATAGGCGGGAACCTGTTCACGAAACAGAGAAAGCAATTGTTGCGGTGAACCCGATCCCTGGCACCATGCCGCCAGCTGTTTTTGTCCCTCGACAACGATTGGCTGGACGACCGCAAGCTCAACACCGGGCAGTTGACAGAGCCGAAACTCGACTTCTCCGGGTTCGAGGCGGAAGCCACGAATCTTAATCTGGTTGTCCATACGCCCAAGAAAATCGAGGCTACCCTCTGCCAGTCGCCTGACGCGATCTCCGGTCTTATAGAGGGTCTGGCTAGCTGATTCAGGGCTGAACTCACGCTCCTGCGTGTAAAAAGGGTTGGTAAGAAACGCTTCGCTTGTTTTATCCGCTTTGTTCAGATAGCCATTAGCCAATCCTAATCCGCTGGTATACAGCTCGCCTTCCTCCCCATCCGCTACCGGGCGCATCGCGTTATCCAGCACGTAGCATTGCGTTCCGGAAATGCTGCGACCAATCGGAATACTGCTCCGGTGACAGTCTGAGAGTTGTATACGATGTAAGGTCGTGATCACCGTATTTTCCGTCGGCCCATAGGCGTTCCAGATAGCTGCGGGTGGAGACTCGGCGGACAACGCCGCCAGAACCGATGCCGGATTAAGCGCATCACCGCCAGTGAGGACATTTTTGAGTCCGCAAAATACATTGGGATTTTCTGCAACCAACTGATTAAACAGCGCAACGGTAAAGAAAGCATCAGATATATTTTCCCGACGCAGCAGGTCGCTAAGTTCCGCGCTATTAATAACAACTTCATAGGGAACGATAATTAATGTACAACCGTTCAATAAGGCCCCCCAAATTTCAAAGGTGGAGGCATCAAAAGCAATATTCCCACATTGCGCAATAATGGCATCAGTCGAAAACTGAAAAGGATGAGCATCCACCACCAGGTTTAATACTCCCTTCCGAGGTACCATTACACCTTTAGGCTGACCTGTCGAACCTGATGTGTACATTATATATGCAGTCTCTGCTTCGGCAGACAATGTCGATTTTAATACCGTACTGCTAATGTCTTCGGGGAGATCTTCAATATAAATTTCGTAACATTTTCCCTGCCTTTTAGCCTCAGCCTTGCGGGTAATCACGAGGGCGGGCTGGCAGTCCTCAATAATGTAGTTCAATCTCTCATCCGGCCCACTTGGGTCGAAAGGAACGTAAGTCAGACCGAGCCGCTGAGTGGCGAGAATACTGGCAATTGCATAAGGGTCACGCGGCAGAGCGATAACCACTCTGCCCGCTATCGGGCCATCGACGATGCCCGACTCGATATACCTGGCGATTCGTAATGATAAATTATCCAGCTGGGAGTAAGTGAGAGATACCGTGTTATATTTTATTGCAATTTTATCGGGATTTAATTTGACCTGCTGCCTGAAAACATTATAAAGGCAAGGAGTGGAATTTGCTTCATATCCTGTTAACAATTTAACTACCTCTGCGAGATTGATAGGCGCATATTTATTGCCCGGAGCAATGTATAAATTATCTTGAGAATATCACTTAAAACACACCTGGATGTTTCAATTTTTAGAAACGCTTATTTTAATATCTCATCTTGCATTTTCAGAACCATGCCACTTGGACATCATTCATTTTCACCCTGCTGACTGTTCCCTCTATAGGCCATTCGGTATAACAGCGGATTATTAATCCGTATATTGCTGAGTGAAGCCCGGTCAGCGAAGCCCAAAAAAAAAGCAGACGTTTATAGCGTCTGCTTTTTGTATTTCTTTTTTACTTTTCGAGAAAATTTTAAAAATTAAACGGCACTTCAATATTCATTCCGGCACCCGTATCATTTTTGTCAGCGTCAACATACCAGAGCATGCCACCTAATCTGACTTCTTTATAGATATCGCCTTCCCAGCCTAACTGGAGACCTGTCAGATTATCTGATTGCGCAAATTGGGTATTTTGATATTGATTTTCAGGGTTAACTTTTGCATAGACAACGCGAGCACTCCAGCGTTGATTTTCAGGGGTCACAAGCTCCATCTTAGCTGCAAACAACTGACCATCTCCGCCAATCGCATCCCCCAGAGGATATCCCTGCTGATAGTAACCATCTTTATAGACCTGATGCTGATAACTAAGGTTCTTCTTATGCCCGTTAGAACGGGTATCGTGATACTCAACGTACCAGTTTAGCGCATTAACCTCGACCTGGTGATGTCCTTCGATACCCGCTAAATACATATATTGCGATGGAACAAAACCATGTTTTACATTCTCACCTATCATCTGACCATAAACATTAACAGGAACGCCAAAATCGCGCCCTAATTTATAGTTAACGTCAAATCCGGCTAAATGATTTCCTAAAGGGTTGTCTGTGCCATAATATTCTTTTCCGGTCGCGGCATCCCAGAAAGACGAAAAATCTGACGGACGCCCTTCTCCACCCCATTGCATAACATGCGACATCCCGATAGACAGCGGACCGCTGCCTGGAGAAAACGTAAATCGACCACCAACGACTTTTGTATGAGGTACAGCCTCGTACTGATCTATCTGAGATCCCATCAACTGATACTGCCATGGCCCCACCCAATTTAACCATGTTGTTTCAGGCGCGGTTTGCTCCGCACGTTGCATCAAAAACCCCGTTAACGGACGAGCCGCATCAGAACGAATCAGACTGCCTTCATTTCCGGGCCCCCATGATTGCGGGATCTGTCCAAACGCCAACCACTGATTGGCAAATTTCACTGCCGCATAACTGTTATTGAGATTGAAAACGGATTGATCATCAATATATTGCTTATATTCTGCATTAGCATTCAAATGAATATCCCACCAGTCACCATCCTGGCTGATGCTAATAGATTCCCCGTTTTGTGACGTTTGAGTCATTGCAAATGATTGTGGTAATGCATCTTTGCCCGTAGAGAGATAGGCTTTAACACGAACATCCGAGCGAATTCGTCTGATACGTGATTCAACATGCTCTATCACCTGACGTTGCCCAGCAGAACGTGGTTGTGCCGCATCAAGCGCCCGATTGATTTCGCTCTGACTCAATGGCCAGGTTGTTAAATCAAGGTTTATTACTCCCTTATTGGATAACCAGGCCAAATCATTACGTAATGCAACATCCGCAATTAATAATCCATCAGCGTGGGCATTGACAGAACCCGCCACTGATAAAACTGACAGTATAATACATAAGTTTTTTTTCATTTAATTTCCCCTTTATTTATATTTAAGGTGTAGTTATCCCTACCATCGAAACGACAAGCGAATGGGCACACAATATTATTGGCGTGAAATAAACAACACTAACAGACAAGTAATAATCGTAAATTAATAAACTTTTATTCCCATAGAATAGATACCAGCAACGTCATTCATTATCTCCCTGGCAAACTGAAATTTAACCCGCTGGCGTTGACGACCTGCTGATCAACCCGGTCGATGTCGACCGAACGTACGCCCTTCTCGTTCACCGCCCTGATGT
>NZ_JBIGIN010000047.1:0-31652 GCF_043558715.1 Scandinavium sp. M-37 | reverse complement strand
GAGAGCGAAGTTACCCTCGGGAATTGAAAGTAAAAGCCCAGAAATATCCGACAAGAAAAAATGCTGATCACCTTAAGTGACCAGCATTAGGAAATTTCCCGGCCTTTTTTTTATTTCACCTGCTGACCAGGCTGCGCGCCGCTGTCAGGGCTTAACAGGAAGATATCTTTCCCGCCAGGGCCTGCGGCCATCACCATGCCTTCAGAAAGTCCGAAGCGCATTTTACGCGGCGCAAGGTTAGCCACCATCACCGTCAGACGACCAATCAGTGCCTGAGGATCAGGATAGGCGGAACGGATGCCGGAGAAGACGTTACGTTTCTCGCCGCCGATATCCAGCGTCAGGCGCAGCAGCTTGTCAGAACCCTCAACAAACTCCGCATTTTCAATCAGCGCGATGCGCATATCGACTTTGGCGAAATCGTCGAAGGTGATGGTGTCCTGAATCGGGTCATCTGCCAGCGGGCCGGTGACCGGTGCGCTCAGGGCTTTCACTTCTTCTTTAGACGCTTCAACCAAGGCTTCAACCTGTTTCATGTCGATGCGGTTATACAGCGCCTTGAAGGTATTCACCTTGTGACCGAGCAGCGGCTGTTCAATGCTGTTCCAGCTCAGTTCGGTATTCAGGAACGCTTCGGTACGTTCTGCCAGCATCGGCAGCACCGGTTTCAGGTAGGTCATCAGCACGCGGAACAGGTTGATCCCCATGGAGCAGATCGACTGCAGTTCAGCGTCCTGGCCTTCCTGTTTCGCCACTACCCACGGCGCTTTCTCGTCAACATAGCGGTTGGCCAGGTCTGCCAGCGCCATGATTTCACGCACGGCTTTACCGAATTCACGGCTTTCCCACGCTTCGCCAATGGTCTGTGCAGCATCAGTGAAGGTTTTGTACAGCGCCGGATCGGCCAGTTCTGGGGCCAGTACGCCGTCGAAACGCTTGGCGATGAAGCCTGCGTTACGTGAGGCCAGGTTAACCACTTTGTTAACGATGTCTGCATTCACGCGCTGAACGAAATCTTCCAGGTTCAGATCGATATCGTCGATGCGTGAAGAGAGCTTCGCGGTGTAGTAGTAACGCAGGCTGTCGGCATCAAAATGGTTCAGCCAGGTGCTGGCTTTGATGAAGGTGCCGCGAGACTTGGACATCTTCGCGCCGTTCACCGTTACGTAGCCGTGCACGAACAGGTTGGTCGGTTTGCGGAAACCGCTGCCCTCGAGCATGGCAGGCCAGAACAGGCTGTGGAAGTAGACAATATCTTTCCCGATGAAGTGATACAGCTCGGCGTCAGAATCTTTCTTCCAGTATTCGTCGAAGCTGAGGGTATCGCCGCGTTTGTCGCACAGGTTCTTGAAGGAACCCATATAGCCAATCGGCGCATCCAGCCAGACGTAGAAATATTTACCCGGCGCCCCTGGGATTTCGAAACCGAAATACGGCGCATCGCGGGAGATATCCCACTGTTGCAGGCCGTGTTCAAACCACTCCTGCATTTTGTTCGCGACCTGCTCCTGCAGCGCACCGCTGCGGGTCCACGCCTGCAGCATTTCGCTGAAGGATGGCAGGTCGAAGAAGAAGTGCTCAGACTCACGCATTACCGGCGTGGCACCGGAGACCACGGATTTCGGATCGATAAGCTCGGTTGGGCTGTAGGTTGCGCCACACACTTCGCAGTTATCGCCGTACTGATCCGGAGATTTGCATTTCGGGCAGGTGCCTTTCACAAAACGGTCCGGCAGGAACATGCCTTTTTCCGGATCGTAGAGCTGAGAGATGGTGCGGTTTTTGATAAAACCGTTTTCTTTTAGGCGACCGTAGATAAGCTCTGACAGTTCACGGTTCTCGTCGCTGTGCGTCGAGTGGTAGTTGTCATAGCTGATGTTAAAGCCCGCAAAGTCGGTCTGATGCTCCTGACTCATTTCGGCAATCATCTGCTCCGGGGTGATACCGAGCTGCTGGGCTTTCAGCATGATCGGCGTGCCGTGCGCATCATCGGCGCAGATGAAATTGACCTGGTGGCCGCGCATTCGCTGGTAACGGACCCAGACATCAGCCTGGATATGCTCCAGCATATGACCGAGGTGGATGGAGCCGTTGGCGTACGGGAGTGCGCACGTTACCAGAATTTTTTTCGCGACTTGAGTCATAGTGAACATTACTTCCTGCATGTGAAGGGGGTGTCGATATTACCAAAACGCTAATTGTTACGCCATGCGAGAAGGGGGGTTAATCCTTATCAGAAGAATTATTACCTCCACACCGCACTCGCAGTTACAATTAGCACTTCCAGAACAACGAAAAAGGAGTCGGGATGAGTTCACAATCCCAGGCCAAATCCCCGGAACGTCTGCGCGCAATGGTTGCGGGCACGCTGGCCAATTTTCAGCACCCAACCCTGAAGCACAACCTTACCGCTCTCAAAGCCCTGCATCACGTGGCGTGGCTCGACGACACCGTGCACGTCGAGATCCAGATGCCGTTTGCCTGGCATAGCGCGTTCGAAGAGCTAAAAGAGCAATGCAGTGCCGATCTGCTGCGCATCACCGGCGCGAAAGCGGTCGACTGGAAGCTGTCGCATGCGATTGCCACCCTCAAACGCGTGAAAAACCAGCCGGGCATTAACGGGGTGAAAAACATCATTGCCGTGAGTTCGGGCAAAGGCGGGGTGGGCAAATCATCCACTGCGGTAAACCTGGCGCTGGCACTGGTGGCGGAAGGCGCAAAGGTCGGTATCCTCGATGCGGATATCTACGGTCCGTCCGTGCCGATGATGCTCGGTGCCGAGGGTGAGCGCCCAACGTCACCGGATGGCACCCATATGGCACCGATCCTCAAGTACGGTCTGGCCACCAACTCGATTGGTTATCTGGTCACCGACGATAACGCGATGGTCTGGCGTGGCCCAATGGCCAGCAAAGCGCTAATGCAGATGCTGCAGGAAACCCTGTGGCCCGATCTTGATTATCTGGTGCTGGATATGCCGCCGGGAACCGGTGACATTCAGCTCACGCTGGCGCAGAACATTCCTGTGACCGGCGCGCTGGTGGTGACTACGCCGCAGGACATCGCACTCACCGATGCGAAGAAAGGCATTGTCATGTTCGAGAAAGTCGAGGTGCCGGTGCTCGGCATTGTCGAAAACATGAGCATGCACATCTGCAGCCAGTGCGGTCACCACGAGCCCATTTTCGGCACCGGTGGCGCAGAGCGTCTGGCACAGCAGTATCACACCCAACTGCTTGGGCAGATGCCGCTGCACATCAACCTGCGCGAAGATCTCGACCGGGGTACGCCAACGGTCGTGGCGCGTCCCGACAGCGAATTCACCACGCTCTACCGCCAGTTGGCGGGGCGTGTTGCCGCGCAGCTTTACTGGCAGGGCGAAGTCATTCCTGGTGATATCGCCTTCCGCGCCGTGTAAGACGTTGCCAGCCGTTCCCGAAGCCACCGCCAGGTGGCTTTTTTATGCGATAGGCTGCAAGCCCTGCGGGGTGTTCAGCCAACGCGGGGCCAGCATGGTATCGGTCATAAAACAGGTCAGTTCATAGAGCAGACCCTGCAATGTTTCCTCCACGCTCAGGCTCAGCGGATTACCCGAGAGCAGATGGCTCAGCGCCAGACAATACTCACACAGCAGCTCCGTTTCGGTATCCATCACCGGCTCGGTACTGGGCATCTCGTTGACGGTGAACTGGGCGATGAGATTGTCGGGGATCGGGTCGAGCAGCGTGGGTTGAAGCTGGGTCAGGCACTCGTGCAGGCGCTGATACAGCTCATGCTGGGTCTGCATATGCTCAGCTTCCAATGCGCTGGCGGCAAGATTTTCGCAGTGCTCTGCCACCTCGGTAAAATCGGTTTCAGGCTCGACGTTGACGAAGAGTAAAGGGTGAGTCCAGACGGCGGTCGCTTCCATGATGATGTCTCCAGAGTTAAACAATGACTGGTTATTTATACAGTGCATTGTAATCCCTGAGAGGAGGCTGACAAGGACTATTCCCGGAAGGAGCCTCTCAAAATCGAATGAAAAAATGTAACGCGGGGCAAGGGGTCATCTGTTTATACGGAAATGCAGTAACCAGTAGTCGCCATCCGGGGAGGCCCCGCGCGCTTCGGTATGCCAGCCATGCTGATGATAAAAATGCAACGCGGTCGCGTTTTGGATAAGACATTTCAGCGCGCCGGTGCTGGTAAAGGTGCTTTGCACCTGTTTGAGCAACGCAGTACCCACGCCGTGGCCTTGCCAGTCAGGATCGACAAACAGATTATGCAGAAAGTTATCGCTTTCCCAGACCGAGGCGAAACCCACGCGATGACCGTCAATTTCCGCAACCCACACTTGCTCATTAAGCGTCGCGGCATCGAAGTCTTCGAGCTGCCAGTCGCTGCTGTCGGCCCACGGCCAGCTGATTTTACGGGCTCGCAGGTACAGGGTACGCAGAAAGGGACGGTCAGAGGGGAGTCCTGGGCGGATGATCATAATGCCTCCAGACAGTGGCAGAAAACACCGTGAGCGCCAGAGAAACGCTCACAGTTCTCATCGGTATTAACGATGGTAGAAAATTTCGCCGTCGTAAATTTTGCTAATTTTGCCGTCGGCATCGCCAATTAATACGTAGTTCCCGCCCATATAGGTCCAGTGGGTACCTGCATCCGGCGCAGGCAGATTACGCAGCTGCCATTTTTTGATGTTGTATTCTTCAGTGAGATACATCGCCGGGACAGTATCCCCAACGGTGAAATGGGTGAAATCAGCAATGAATTCTTTCAACTCATATTTCTGAATCCCGGAAGTCGCCACCGTTGCAGGTGCAGCGGATACCGCACCTGCTGTCGCCAGCAGTACGCCCAGAAGCATCATTTTTGTTTTACGCATACCTTCTCCACACATCCTTTGACTCGATAGCCTGGACATAAATTTACCGCCCCGTATCATTCACGAAGCACGTACCTGCTGGCAAGCACTTTACGGGCTAAAAAGTGTAAGCAAACCTCGAAAGAATACCGCTAAAGCCTGCGTCTGGCGCCGCTGTCAGGCTTTTTGAGACGATTCCGGTTTTCGCGTTGACCCGGTGAAAGTGAACGTCAGGAGAGAGAAATGCTCAGACTGGAAGATCTGACCTTGTTTGTCCGCGCAGCAGCGCAGGGCAGTTTCAGCGAAGCCGCACGTGAAGCGGGCATTCCGCCCGCTCAAGTGAGTGCGGCGATTAAACGGCTGGAAACGCAGCTCAACATCCGGCTTTTTGCCCGCTCGACCCGCAGCCTGCGCTTAACCCCGGAGGGCGAAATCTGGCTGCCGTTTGCCACCCAGATGCTCGACACCCTTCAGGCGGGTTTGCAGAAGATTCAGGCCCCGGAAGATGAAGTCCGTGGCACATTACAGATTGCGGTGCCGTCTGACCTCGGACGCAACCTGCTGCTGTCGGTGTTCCAGGACTTTCGCCGTCGCCATCCGGCGCTGCGGTTGCGCATATTGTTTTCCGATAGCCGTACTGATGTATTTAAAGATCCGGTGGATGTCGCGTTTCGCTACGGCACCAACGACGATGCGTCGTTTATTTCGCTGCCGGTGGCGGCGGAAAACCGGCGGGTGCTGGTCGCCTCGCCCGACTGGATAGCGCGACACGGTGAACCGCAAACCCCGCAGGAGTTACAGTCGCAAAACGCCTTAACCTATGTGCTACGCGGTCGGCTCTTCGATCGCTGGACACTCTTTCATGCCGGAGAACGTCATGAAATCCCGGTGGCCGGTAGCATTATGAGCGATGATGCAGAGGTCATTCGTCGGCTGGCGATTGCCGGAGAGGGGATTGCCAATAAATCCTGGCTCGACGTCAGCGAAGATATCGCCGAGGGACGATTGAGGATGATTCTGCCGCAGTATCAGGGCGACAGCGTGCCCCTGAATATGATTTGCCCGCACCGCAAGCAGCTCTCGGTAGCGGTACGCTTACTGTATGAAGCGGTGAGAGAAAAGTGCACCACTATTCTGCAGCAGCTGCCTAAATGAACCCTTCGTGCTGGCGCGCTTTATCGGCCAGCACCGACCCGTTATTTTCTATTTATAGTTAAAAATATGTTCGCCTTCTATTTCTACCCGTGAGCCAATATTTATTTTTGGAAGTCTTTAGGTTTGTGGCAATCGGGGATATTGGTTATCCTCTTGTTGCCAGACTGTCTATATCAGGCGGCCATCCCTTATTAAGCCAACGATAAATGCATAAATTGACGATTCATCCTTCGGAAATACTGAAGGAGGAAAATACGCTATTTAATACCGTCACGCTCATCGCGACGACGCTAGCGTTGTATCTTGCGGGTAGCGCGTTACAGCAACAGGGACACCTGGCGCTGTTCTGGCCAATGAATGCGGTGCTGGTTGGGATATTTATCCGAAATCCTTTTTTAAATCGCACCTGTAATTATTTGATTTGCCTGCTGGCTTTATTGCTCTGGAGTGTTTGCTTCGCAACGCTCACAACCGGAACAGTCTTGTCTCTTTTTTCTAATTTTGGTTTTGTGGCGCTATTAACGCATTTGATTTTGCGTGAGAAACGGAACGGTGCGGAATATTTAAAAATAAATGTCCTGCGACTTTTTGTTTATTGTCTGCTGTGCGCCGCCATATTTTCTGCCCCTGGAGCCTATGGCTTTTCCCTGGACAGCGCCCAGCCGTTTTGGATGTTGTACCCGATTTGGCTGAGTGAGTCCTTTTCAACCAGCGTGCTGATCCTGCCCTTCGCCTTGACCTGTACAGGGGCGATTTTGCCCAAGCAGTTCGGTCTGCGTCAGATGATGCCCTTGGGTCTGTTGCTGGTGTCGATGAGCCTGTCGGCAATCAGTGGGGGCATTGGCTGTTTGTCGATGATCTTGCCCGCGCTGGTGTGGTGCGCGCTGAGCTATTCGCTGTCTGCAACCTGTCTGTTGACGATGTTAACCGGTACTGCGGAAGTGCTGATGGTAGATGCACACTGGGCGCATAACGGTCTGGCCGGGCACCTGACGCAGATTTTTTCCGCCCGAATGGGCATTGCCTCGATTGCCGTCAGCCCGGTGATTGTGGCGGTCAGCGTGCTGGCGATCAACAACCTGGTCAAACAGCTTTCCGCCCGCGCCAATTACGATTATCTGACCCAGGTCTATTCGCGTTTTGGCTTGTACGAACAGCTTAAAGCCCATGCGAAAAAGCCAAACACTACGCCGTTGAACGTGCTGCTGCTGGATATCGACCACTTCAAACATATCAACGACACCCACGGCCATGACTGTGGCGATATCGTTCTGGCGGAATTTGCCCGCCGGGTGACGCAAATTGTGGGCGAGCAGGGCCTGGTGGCGCGCATGGGCGGTGAGGAATTTGCCGTCGTTATGCCGGATGCCTGTGGCGGGAATGGTTATCGTCTGGCCGAAGAAATTCGCGCCGAAATTGAACACATGCAGGTGGAATGGCATGGCGACACGCTGTCGCTCACCGTCAGCATCGGGCTAAGTCACGGTCAGGCCGCGCGCCGACAGTTGGTGGATGTCTTTGACAGGCTGCTGTCGGAAGCCGACCGCTATCTGTATCAGTCGAAAAAGTCAGGGCGTAATCGCACCTGCGCTTCGCCATCTGTGATGGACAAACAGTCGGTGCCGTCTGCCTCTTGAGGCCACGCCACCCGTTAATTTACCCCGACCTCTTTAGAGTTTATTCAGATACCTGGTTATGGAAAAGTCTTCCCTGAAAGCTTACCCCTTCACGTTGCTGAAAAGCGTCATGCTTATTGTGCTGGTCGCGCTGCTGCTCATGATCCTGCTTGCGTCTGGCCTGCTGAACTATCAGTCCCGCCATGCGGGCAACCAGTTGAATCAGCAGCTGTTAAACAGCCAGAGTGCGATGGCGCAGCACCAACTGGAAGACTTTCTGGATAACCCGCATCAGCTCAGCCACCTGATGCAGCAGTATCTGGAGGGCGGGCAAGCTGGGATCAACGCCGACACAATCCGGCCTGAGCTGGTGAATCTCGGCTCCCGTGCTTTCAAAGACGTTCCGGCGCTGCAACGTTTCTCCTGGGCTGATGCGGACGGCACCTTGGTTTCTGTGACCCGCAACAGCGACACCGGTCGTGTTTATTTGCAACAAACCGCAGCCGAGGATCTGACGCAGTTGGTAAGCTACAGCGGCCTCAGCGAACAAACCAATATTGTTCATACCCGTAGCAATTTTGACGTTCGCCGCCAGCCGTGGTTTACCATGGCTCAGCAACAGCGTAACCCGTGGTGGACCACCGAGCCCAGCGCTCAAGGGGTTATTGCGGTCTATCATCTGCCGATTTACACCCAACAGGGCGAGTTTGCCGGGGTCATTTCCAGCGCTATTTTACCCGGGAAAATGAACGGCTATCTGGCACAGCTTTTACCCGGCAAAGATTACGCCCTTGTCATTGTGGACAACCGTCACCAGGTGGTCGCGCATTCCGATAACGCACCGGAAACCGGAAAATTGCCCGCTTCGCTTATCCGCCATGAAGAGGATAGCCGCGAAGGAAAAGTCAGGGTTTTCAGCGTCGAAGATAAACATTATCTGTCCACGGCCTTTGATGTTCAGGACCGGGAATATTTACTCAAATGGCACGCGGTACTGATAGTTCCGCGCCAGAGCACATTCGCCACCACCCACCAGCTACATCTGATGATATCGCTTAGCTGCGTTATTGTGTTTTTACTGCTGATGGCGGTGCTCAGTCTGGTCATTCTGCGTTTTACCGGTTCGCTGAAAGAGACGGTCGGCAAGGTCAAACAAATTGGGTTCACGCCATGGATAAAAGAGTCGAAAAAGCGTCTGTTCCCGGAGATGGCCACCCTCAATGAAGAGCTCTTACGGGTATCCGATCTCAGCCCATCGTTCGCCGCCCGCACCCATCTGGAAGAGGATGCCGAAACCGGGTTCCTGACGCTGGGCGGCATGAAGCAGCTCCCCGCCCTGTACGATAACCGCAATCTGCTGGCGATGCTCAAGGTCAGCAATTTTGACGCGGTCAAAAATGCGCTCGGTAGCGTGCTGGCCAAAGAATTCATTCAGTATTTTGCCGAACGCCTGCGCGCCATTCTGCCGGAAGGCGCACTCTGCTGTCGCGATCGCGAGGACACCTTCATTATTGCCTTTGCGGGCAACTTTGAAAGCAAAGACGTGGCGTGGTATCGCTCAATTATTTCCTCGGTGTTTCGCATGAATTCCAGTGAAATCGCCGGTGAATCGCATATCTTCACCGGACATGCGGGAATGATTATCGCGCCGCTGACCAAAGAGAGTTTCAACGAATGCCTGCGCAACGTCAGCCTGGCGGTGCAGCATGCGCAGAGTCAGCACAACGGCGATTGCGTGTTGTTTACCCCGGAGATGCGTGAGGAAGAGGTGAACAACCTGCGCCTGCATCAGGCCTTGCGCGATGACCTACAGGCCGAAGGTTTCCATCTGGTACTACAGCCGATTGTGCCTTATGACGATCCGGCGCAGTGCAAAGAAGGCGAGTGCCTGATCCGCTGGCAGTCCAACGTCCTCGGTTTCGTGCCGCCGGACCGCTTTATCGCCCTCGCCGAACATACCGGGATGATCGTCCCACTGGGGAAATGGATCATTGATACCGCCTGCCGCGAGCTGGCGACATTTATTGCCCGCGGTGCGCCGACCGATTTTAAACTGCACGTCAATATTTCGGCGGTACAGCTGCAACAATCTGATTTCGCGCGTCACTTGCTGGAATGTATTCATCGTTATGAACTGGCCAACAGCAACATTTGCATTGAAATCACCGAGAGCGTGCTGCTGCATGACACGCATCGAATTGTCGAGGTTCTCGCGTATTTACGTCGGCTGGGAATTTCAGTGGCGATTGATGATTTTGGCTCGGGCTATTCCAGTCTCTCTTACCTGCACTCGCTGCCGTTCGATTGTCTGAAAATCGATCGGGGATTTGTCCGTAACGTGCTGGAGGATAAGAAAAGTGAAGCCGTTATCGCCTCCGTGCTGATGCTGTCCCAAAGCTTTAACGTGCCGCTGGTGGCAGAAGGTGTGGAAACGGCAGAAATGGCCGCCAAACTGCGTGAAATGGGATGCGACCTGGCACAGGGATATTACTACTCACGACCAAAGCCCTTTGCCGATTTTGTCGCGGTCGATGGCCAGTTTGTTGTGCGACCAGAATAACCCGCAGACCGGAAATCGAGGTGCGCTATGCAAATCCTTAAACAACAATTTTCCGTCAAGGCATATCCCCTGTCGCTGACGAAAACCATCTTGCTGACGCTGACGGCAACGTTTTTCGTGGTGCTGGTCACCATGTACACGTTTTTGCATTTTGAGGGATATGCGTTTCTCGACACCATCAGCGAGACTATCCTGAATGCGAAAAAGCAGACCCTCGAGCGCTCGATCAACAATTACATTAATGTCCCGCAGCAGTCGAATGCAATTGTGGTTAACGCCATCGGCCGTGAAGATGTGAACACTCTCGCGGTACGTGACTTATCGGGCTTGCTCATCAATAACATCAGTAACGTATTCTCCGAACGCGACTATCTCGACATGGTCGAATTTGGCAGCATTAACGGTGACATCATTGGGGTTTCTCATGACCGTTTACAGGAAAATTATCTGGTATTGAAGGATGCCGGAACCGAAAACAAACTCATGTTCTTCAGCGATTTCAGTCAGGACACCCGGGTTGAAAAAGTGATTGCCCACTTTGATACGCCGTCACGCGAATGGTACAAATCCGTCAATAAGGATCGCCGTTCGCACTGGAGCCGACCGTTCCGCGATTACGATGACTCGCTCACGGCGGGCATTGCCTGGAGCTCACCGGCCTTCGATCGCAACGGCCAGTTCGCGGGCGTGGTGGCCAGCGAGCTGCATTTCTCCGAGCTTAACAACAATCTGCAGCAGTTTAAGCCGTTCCCTGAAAGCATCCTGCTGATTGTGAATGAGAAAAATGAACTGGTGGCCTCATCCGACCCGGCGTTGACCAAAAAAATGTTTACCGCCGGTCGTCATAGCCTGAATTTGCAAACCCTGGCGCAAACCGGTGTGCCAGAGATTGTCGAAGCCAGCAAAGCGCTGGAGAAACAAGACACCCCCGGCATGCTGTCGATTCGCGTGCATGACAAACCCTTCTATGTCGACACCTTTGCGGTACAGGATCAGGAGTCTCAGCTGAACTGGAAAGGCGTGGTTATTAGCCCAGCGACCGCGATTACTCACGATATTCTTCGTTATGGGCTGATGGTGATGCTGGTGCTGTTTACCGCCTGCGGCCTTGGGTTTCTTGCGGTGGGATTGGTCCTTTCCCGTGCGACGCGACCGTTGCAGGAGATTGCGCGTAAAGCCGACGAACTGGTGACTCACCGCTGGACGCCGTCGCCGGGTAAACGCCACTTCCCCGAAATCGCCTCGCTGGAAACCACGTTTATGGCGCTGTCACATAAGCTCGCTGAAAGCTTTGAACTGCAACGTAAAAAGATTGAAGAAGATGAGATAACCGGGCTGTGGACCCGTGCAGGTCTGGAACATAATCCGGCGCTGTATAAGCGGCGCAATATGGTTGGGCTTATCCACATCAGCAATATGTACAACATTGTCAATGCGCTGGGCACCGAGTTTGGTGACATCTTTATCAATGAGTTCGTCTCGCGGCTGCGTGATCTACTGCCGAGTGAGACACTGATTGCCCGCGACACAACGGACAAGCTGTTGGTTATCTTCCCAGGTATGAACCAGCAAAAAGAGTATTTACGCTACCGCGACGTACTGGCATCCCTGTTCAGGGGGGAGGCCAATGAACATCAGACCGCCGAGATAAAGTACGTCTATACCGGTAATGTCGGCATGATGCTTGAGACCCTGAGCGAAGAGAACTTCTCGACCGTTCGCCGTGGGGCAGGGATGGCGTTGCAGCAGGCCGAGGCGCTTGGCAACGGGGTGGTGACGCTCTTCACACAGGAGATGTACGAACAGGAGTTGTTCAACATCAAGCTTCATGCCCATCTGAACGATGCTATCCATCAGCAGGAGTTTCATCTGGTGCTGCAGCCGATTATCGATCAGTCCGATGAAGCCCATTGCCGTGAGGGTGAGTGCCTGCTGCGCTGGCATTCTGAAGCACTGGGCGACATTCCTCCGGCACGTTTCATCCCGCTGGCCGAGGAAAGTGGCCTGATTGTACCGCTGGGTAAATGGGTTATTGAAGAGGCCTGTCGCGAGCTGGCGGCGATGATTGCCCGCGGTGCGCCGCACGATTTTCTGCTGCACATCAACGTCTCGGCTATCCAGTTGTTACAGCAGGACTTTGCCTGGCATCTGATGGATACCGTGCGTACCAGTGGCCTGACCAATAGCAATATCTGTATTGAAATCACCGAAAGCGTGCTGATGCAGGACATGGAGCGCATCGGCAAAATGTTGGGCTACCTGCGTCGGCATGGGATCGCTATCTCGTTGGATGACTTTGGTTCCGGCTTCTCCAGCCTGTCCTATCTGCACGCGTTACCGTTCGACAGCATTAAGATTGACCGCAATTTTGTGATGGGCGTGATGGGCGATGAAAAAGCGCAATCGGTGATCAATTCGCTGATCGTGCTGGCCAGCGGTTTTAACGTACCGCTGATCGCCGAAGGCATCGAAGATGAGGCCGTGAAGCTGAAACTTAAATCTCTCGGCTGCGATAAAGCGCAGGGCTATTACTTCCGCCGCCCATCGGAGTTCTCCACCTTCCACTGCGAAGCGGGGGAGTTCTACTATCAGCCAACCGCTGAACAAGAAGAACCGTCGGTCTGATGTTATAGCGAAGCGGGGAGCTACCGCCCCGCATTTCACCCATAATTCCCCTTCTGTTATCAGTATCCTGTTTGGCATGGATACTGATGTCTCGCGCTCAGCGTCTGTTATTCCTTAAATAGCGCTCAATAATATCCCTATTTCAATAAATTGCTCGTTGACGATTCGTTTAATAAACCCGTTAACAACGTTCACTTTCTCATGCTTATTCTGCTATGACGTGGTTGCGTTAGAATGGTTTTCTGGGGTCGCTTGTCTTTTGCCTTTGGGTCATAACGTGATGGTTTTAATCTTTAATTTATGCATCGAAATCATTAATTTTTCCTTTAAGCATATAAAACAATAGGTTGTGTTGTTCTGTTTTGGGTTTTAATCCATGGGATTAGTTTGCGGAGTGAGATTGAACCCCTGAATTGGTCATATTTATGAAAGCTTTTTAATGTATTAACTTTTTGTGTGTGGTTCTTGTCTTAACCGTCTCGGTGACCGTGAATAATTGTGTTTTACCCGCGACGGAATTATCCTAATTCTACTTTCTGTTTTGTTCGGTGCGTTATTTATAGCCAGTAATAACCTGCAGATATTTATATGCGAGGTTAGGGTTATATGTACGACCATGTATTTCATTAATCAGTATCAATTTTAAACTGTCAGCCATTATTTCGGTGGCACTTTTTGTGCGTACTCGTTTCCAGAGACACCTCGTTGACATGGAGGATTTTCCGTTCCTTTTGGAACGGAATTCTGGCCGGGCGGAAGCCTGGTTTAACGGCCCGGATAGCCGGGCATCTTAAGTCCATTCATTGAATGAGGAACATAAATGAAAAAGAAGATGAGTGCGGTTCTGACTGCGCTGACCTTTGTCACCCTTGCACCGGTAGCCGTTGCCGCTCCCGTTGCTACTGCGGGTAGCTCTGCGGTGACTGCCGGAACGACCGGGGGGATCGCTGCTGGGGCGGTGGGTACCGCAACTGTCGTGGGCGTAACTGCGGCTGTGGGTTTAGCGACCCTCGCGGTAGTCGCTGCATCCGACAATAGTGATGGTTCTAAAAACACCACCACCACGACGGCGACCCGCTAAGGGTTGTCAGGCGCTCAGGCCCCGTGCCGGAACGCCATGCTGCTTTACCCGGTGGCGCAGTCAGCCCCGGGTATTTTTCGGTTCAGGCCATTTCACATTGGAAACCGTTACTGAGGATTTTGGGTGCGACCTTTCATTTTGTTGTTCACAGGCTTACTGCTTCAGGGATGTTCCGCCAGCCAGCAAAGTGTGGTGGAGACTTTCCGTATCGCTGCTGCTGGCGATAGGGATATCACCCTGTCAGACGAGAAGATTCAGTCGCTACCTTACTCATCAATGTATCTGCGTCTGAACGAAGGCCAGCAGATCTTCGTGGTGCTGGGTTATATCGAGCAGGGGCAGAGCAAATGGCTTACGCAGGACCACGCAATGATAGTCACCCGCAACGGGCGCGTGCTCAAAACTATCGGTCTGCACAGTAACTTGCTGGACGTCTCCAACGTACAACTGGATCCACTGAGTCGCCCATTAAATCTTGAGAATGGCATGAGCTGGCGGCGTGAAATCCGCTGGAGTGAAGACGACCGCTTACGTTCTGCCACCCTGACGTCGCAATTTATTTCCGCCGGAGAGGCCACGCTTAACATCGCCGGAAATCGTATCCATAGCCATATCTGGCACGAAAACGTGCGTTCAGAATGGCCCGCCCTCACATGGCAAAACACCTTCTGGGTGGACGTGGCAACCGGACAGGTTCGCCGCAGTCAGCAGATGATGGGTGCAGGTGTGATGCCTGCAGAAATGACAATTTTGAAACCCGTACTATGAATAAGATTTTATTTTTACTGCTGAGCATGACGCTAGGTTTGTTGAGCAGTCGCGTCTGGAGCCACAGTCAGGTGACGGTTTATCTGCCGAATAGGGATGAAACCGTCCAGATTAATGATGCGGGCTCTTTGGCTCAGCTGGTGACCCATCCCGTATTGATGAATAACGTCTGGTGGCCGACGGCGGTGATTGCGACCAGACCGGCCACCGAGCAAGCTCTGCGCGATCGCCAGCGGGTGCGACAGAACCTCAGCGCCTGGGAGCATAAAACCGATGGCGAGCTGGCGGCGACCCTCCGGCATATCAATCAGCAACTGCAAAATCTCCAGGTGACAGGACGACAGTTTGTCAGTCTCGATCCGGATGTCGTGAGAACACAAGCAACGGCAAACCGGCGTCTCGCCGGGGAGTACCGGCTGTATTCCTCCTCACGCCCGGACAGCGTCACGCTGCTCGGGGCTGTCAGCCGCAGTGGCAACGTTGTCTGGCGGCCAGGAACATCGGTTGCGGAATACCTGCGTGATAACAACCGATTAGCCGGGGCCGATCTCAATCATGTGGTGATTATCTCTCCTGACGGACGTACCGAGCTTGCGCCAGTGGCGTACTGGAACAGACGCCATGTTGAGGCTGAGCCGGGGAGTATTCTGTGGGTCGGTTTTGCCGATCAAATTTTGCCCTCGGCGTTTCGTGAACTTAATCAACAGATTGTTTCGCTGCTAGCGCGTCGGGTGCCTGAATAATGAAAAAAAGTTATCTGGCGAGCTGCCTGGCATTGGCCTTATCGGGCACTGTACAGGCGGAAATATTAACCTATCCGCATCCGGTAGGGCCGTCACAGTCTGACTTTGGTGGCACGGGGTTGATGCAGATGCCGAATGCACGCCTGGCCCGCGAAGGTGAATTCAGCGTCAACTATCGTGACAACGAACAGTACCGCTTTTGGTCAACCTCCATCGCATTGTTCCCGTGGCTGGAAGGCACCGTGCGCTATACCGATGTCCGCACCCGGAAATACAGCGCCAGTACAGATTTTAGTGGCGCTCAGAGCTACAAAGACAAATCTTTCGATTTCAAAGCGCGTCTTTGGGAAGAGGGCTTCTGGCTGCCGCAGGTGGCCTTTGGAAAACGCGATATTGCGGGAACTGGCCTGTTTGACGGAGAGTATTTGGTCGCCAGCAAAATGGTCGGCGCCTTTGATTTGACGCTGGGTATGGCCTGGGGCTACTCCGGCAATAGTGGCAATGTCAGCAACCCTTTCTGCCGGGCGAGTCATAAATATTGTACCCGAGCCGAACTCAACGATGCCGGTGATATCAGCTTCAGCGATATGTTCCGGGGCCCGGCCGCACTTTTCGCAGGCGTCGAGTTTCAAACTCCGTGGCAGCCGCTACGCCTGAAGCTGGAGTACGACGGAAATGACTACCGTGATGATTTTGCGGGAAAAATCAACCAGGCCAGTCACGTTAACGTGGGGGCAATTTATCGCCTGACCGACTGGGCTGATATCAATCTCAGCTACGAGCGCGGGAACACGCTGATGTTTGGCTTCACGTTGCGAACCAACGTAAACGATTTGCGCCCGGCGCTGCGTGACAGCGAAAAACCGGCTTATCAACCGCAGCCAGCATCTGAAGGGATTCACTACACCGCCGCAGCCAATCAGCTCATAGACCTGAAATACGACGCAGGTTTTGACGCACCGGAAATCCTGCTGCATGGAAACAATCTTTACATGAGCGGGGAACAATACCGTTATCGCGACGCGCGTGAGGCCATCGATCGTGCCAATCGTATTTTGGTCAATCACCTGCCAGCGGGTGTCGAGACGATAACGATTACCCAGATCCGGGACCGAATGCCGCAGGTGACGACGCAAACTGATGTGGTCAGCCTGCGTCAGCAACTTGCGGGGCAACCACTGGGGCAGGAGAAGACCCTACAGCACAAGCGTGTAGAGCCAGTAGACACGCGACGATTTGGCCGCGGTTATCGTATTAACGCCGATGATTTCAGCTATTCACTCTCACCGTCGCTGGCACAATCCTTTGGCGGACCTGAGGATTTTTACCTGTTTCAGGTGGGGCTGCTCGGCAGTGCCAAATATTGGTTAAGCGACAATCTGCTGCTTGATGGGGGCGTGTTTACCAACCTGTACAACAACTACGACAAGTTTAACTCATCGCTGCTCCCAACCGATTCTACGTTGCCTCGGGTACGGACCCATATCCGCGACTACGTCGCGAACGACGTTTACGTCAACAATCTGCAGGCCAACTATTTCCGCAGTCTGGGCAACGGTTTCTACGGTCAGTTGTACGGCGGGTATCTGGAAACTATGTATGGCGGCGTGGGTGCGGAGGTGCTGTACCGGCCACTGGACGCCAGTTGGGCGCTGGGTCTGGACGCAAACTACGTCAAACAGCGCGACTGGAACAACATGATGCGCTTTACCGACTACTCTGCGCCGACCGGTTTTCTGACGGCTTACTGGAATCCACCGCAGGTGAATTCGGTGCTGATGAAGGTCAGCGTGGGGCAATACCTGGCAAAAGACAAAGGCGTGACCATCGATGTAGCGAAACGCTTTGACAGCGGCGTGACGGTAGGCCTGTGGGCGGCCATGTCTAACGTATCGAAAGAAGACTACGGCGAAGGGGGGTTCAGCAAAGGCTTTTACATCTCCGTTCCTCTGGACCTGATGACCATCACGCCAAACCGTAATCGGGCCGTCGTTTCCTGGACACCGCTGACCCGGGATGGTGGCCAAACGCTGGGCCGGAAATATCAGCTATATGGCATGACTTCAGAACGCGAAATGCCTCTGGGGCAATAACCCTGAACTCTTTGATTAATTGACGATTCTACCTAATGAAAAAGCGTAACTTTAAATATTCAATACTGGGACTGGTTATGGTGACCCTCAGCGGTTGCACCGTGGTGCCGGGGCAGGGGCTTAGTACCCGTGGAAAAGACGTTATTGCGCTGCCGGACAGCCAATATGACATCAATAAAATGATTAACGTTTGGCCGTTGACGCCGGGACTGATTGATCAACTCCGACCGGGAAATATCGCCTCTCGGGCCAATCCCCAACTGGACGAACAACTGCAGAAGTATGAGTACCGTATCGGCGTCGGCGACGTGCTGATGGTCACCGTGTGGGATCATCCTGAGTTGACCACCCCGGCAGGTCAGTATCGTAGCGCCAGCGATACGGGTAACTGGGTAAACGCCGATGGCACTATCTTCTATCCCTACGTCGGTCATCTGAAGGTGGCCGGGAAAACGCTGACCGAAGTTCGTCAGTCAATCACCGCCCGTCTGGACAACGTTATTGAGAGCCCGCAGGTGGATGTCAGTATCGCCGCATTTCGCTCGCAGAAGGCGTATGTAACCGGTGAAGTGGCGAAGTCCGGTCAGCAGGCAATAACAAACATCCCTTTAACCGTGATGGATGCTATCAACGCTGCGGGTGGCCTGACCTCGGATGCCGATTGGCGCAACGTGGTGCTGACGCATAAAGGCAAGGATACCCGCCTGTCTCTGTATGCCCTGATGCAACGTGGTGATTTGACCCAGAACAAAATGCTGTATCCGGGGGATATCCTGTTCGTGCCGCGAAACGATGACCTGAAGGTCTTTGTGATGGGTGAAGTCGGCAAACAGAGCACCCTGAGAATGGATCGTAGCGGCATGACCCTTGCAGAGGCACTGGGCAACGCCGAAGGGGTGAAGCAAGAAATGTCAGATGCCACCGGCATTTTCGTCATCCGTTCACTTAAGGGCAAACAAAACGGCAAGATAGCTAACATCTATCAGTTGAACGCCCAGGATGCTTCCGCGATGGTGCTCGGCACCGAGTTCCAGCTAGAGCCTTATGACATCGTCTATGTGACGACTGCGCCGCTGGTGCGTTGGAACCGGGTTATCTCTCAGCTGGTACCTACTATCTCCGGCGTTCATGACCTCACCGAAACCGCGCGGTTCATCAAAACATGGCCAAATTAAAATTTAACGCCGTGCTGGTTATTTGCACGGGCAACATTTGCCGCTCGCCGACTGGCGAGCGTCTGCTTCGCCGTCTGTTACCGGCGCTGAAAGTAGACTCGGCCGGGACGTACGGTTTGGTTGGCAAAACGGCAGATGTCACCGCCTCACAGGTCGCCGCCGGTTACGGGCTATCGCTGGAGGGGCATGTGGCCCGCAAGCTGACGCCTGCTCTCGCCAGGGAATACGATCTGATTCTGGTGATGGAGCCTGTACATATTGAGCAGGTAACGGCTATTGCCCCGCAAGCCCGGGGTAAAACGATGCTTTTTGGTCAGTGGACGGAGGCAAAAGAGATCCCCGACCCGTACCGTAAAAGTACAGAGGCGTTTGAACATGTTTACGGCCTGCTTGAGCGGGCCAGCCAAGAATGGGCGAAAAGGCTCAGCTAACCACACGGAATGACTGTTATGTCGACGAAAAACATTCATGCTCAAAGCGGAGCATCTGCGCCAGATAATGAAATTGATCTGGTTCGCCTGCTCGGTGAGCTTATCGACCACCGTCTGGTCATCATCAGCGTGACCGCACTGTTTACGCTCACGGCGCTGGTTTATGCCCTGTTCTCGACGCCGGTGTATCGGGCTGATGCGTTGATTCAGGTGGAGCAGAAGCAGGGGAACTCTATTCTGAGTAGCCTGAGCCAGTTAATGCCGACCGGCTCGCCGGAGTCGGCCTCTGAAATACAATTGCTACAGTCTCGGATGATCCTCGGAAAAACGATCAGCGATCTCAACCTGCGCAACATCGTACAGCAGCAGTATTTTCCGCTGTTTGGCCGCGGTTGGGCACGTCTGACAGGGGAGACACAGGGCCAATTAGTCATCAGTTGGATGAACATCCCGCCGCGAAAGGGCCAGGCACAAACCCTGTTGTTGACCGTGGGTGAGAAGGGGCACTATCTGCTTGAAGGCGAGGGTTTCCAGCTAAAAGGTGAGGTCGGGCAACTGCTGGACAAAGACGGTGTGGCCCTGAAAGTGTCAGATATTCAGGCGAAACCGGGCACCGCATTTTTGCTTCGCCAGCAGCCGGAACCCGAAATCCTTACCGATCTACAGCTGAATTTCACCGTCCGCGATCGTGGTAAAGACAGTGGAATGCTGGAACTGACGATGACCGGTGAGGACCCTCAGCAGATTGCCCGCATCGTCGATAGCATTGCTGATAATTATTTGCAGCAGAACATTGCTCGCCAGGCGGCTCAGGACTCGAAAAGCCTTGAGTTTCTACAGCAGCAGCTCCCGCAGGTGCGGGGTGAATTGGATGAAGCAGAAGATAAGCTTAACGACTATCGCAAGCAGAGAGATTCGGTGGATCTCAATCTTGAAGCCAAAGCGGTACTGGAACAGATAGTCAACGCGGATAATCAACTCAACGAGTTAACTTTCCGGGAAGCTGAGATTTCTCAGTTGTATAAAAAGGATCACCCTACTTATAAGGCGCTGATGGATAAGCGTCGAACGCTGGAGCAGGAAAAAAACCGACTGAATAAGCGCGTGTCCGCCATGCCGTCAACTCAGCAGCAGGTCCTTCGTTTGAGTCGTGACGTAGAATCCGGCCGCGCAGTCTATCTGCAACTGCTTAACCGTCAGCAGGAGTTGAGCATCTCCCAATCCAGCGCGATTGGTAACGTGCGTATTATCGACACCGCGTTGACCCAGCCGATGCCAATCAAACCGAAAAAAGCCATCGTGGTCGCGATCGGGATTATCCTGGGGCTCTTTATTTCGGTAGGACTGGTGCTTGCGCGCTCACTGTTGCGCCGTGGCATTGAGTCACCGGAAGCACTGGAGGAGCAGGGGATTAATGTCTATGCCACGGTGCCAATGTCTGAATGGCTGATGAAGAAAACGCGCCTACGCAGTAAAAATATTCTTTCGCAAAAGGTACGCCATAAAACCAAGAACGTCCCGTTCCTGGCAACGGATTATCCGACCGACCTGGCGATAGAGGCCATTCGTGGCCTGCGTACCAGTCTCCACTTCGCAATGATGGAGTCGCCGAACAACGTACTGATGATTTCCGGAGCCACCCCAGACAGTGGGAAGACGTTTATCAGCAGCTCCCTGGCGGCGATTGTGGCGCAGTCCGAACAGAAAGTGTTGTTTATCGATGCCGATATGCGCCGCGGCTATATGCATGACCTGTTAGGCATCGACAATGAAAGCGGGCTTTCGGATCTGCTTTCCGGCAAGGCCAGCATGGCAGAGGTAGTGAAACCTTTTGCCAAGGCAAATTTTGATGTCATCACCCGGGGCCAGGTGCCGCCGAACCCGGCGGAACTGCTCATGCATGAACGCTTCCGCCAATTGATGGCGTGGGCGAACGATAATTACGACATGGTTATCGTGGATACGCCGCCGGTTCTGGCAGTCACCGATGCGGTGGTGATGGGGCGCATCGTAGGCACGAGCTTGCTCGTTGCACGTTTCGGGATGAATAGCGTGAAAGAGATGACGGTCAGCGTCCAGCGTCTGGAGCAGGGTGGCGTGAACGTTAAAGGGGCGATCCTCAACGGCGTCGTCAGACGCGCCAGTAGCGCATACGGCTACGGCTATGACCATTATGGTTACAGTTACAGTGACAAAAATTAATACCCGCCACCGCGGCGAGACTTTTGCGTTAACTAAAAAACCGACAGCGGCTGGTTGGAGAGAGTCAATCATATGGAATTTTTAATCATAATGCTGAGTGCAACCGTCGGGCTGGCGCTGGCTGGAAGGGCTGCTCCGGTATTTGGCCTGGTGGACAGGCCCGACGCGCGTAAGATCCATACAGGTCACATTCCGTTGGTGGGGGGGATCTCGCTCTGGATTGCGATGAGTTCATTGCACGTGTTACAGCCCAACTGGCTGCTGCATCAGGAAATATTCTTGCTGTGCACATTGATGTTGCTGGTGGTGGGGAGTCTGGACGATCGTTTTAACCTGCCCGTGCTCCCGCGTCTTATTGTTCAGGCGATTGCCGCAGTGCTAATGATACGTGAAGGGCTAGGGTTATGGACACTTGGCGAAATTATACCCGGATATGTCGTCACACTCGGTGCCCTGTGTTGGCTGATTACCCTGATTGCCATGTGGGCATCGATTAATGCGTTCAACATGATCGATGGTATCGATGGTTTACTCGGCACGGTCTCCAGTGTCACCTTTGGGGCGCTGGGATGGTTGTTTTATGTGCACGGTAATGATGGCGCGTGGCAATGGTGTCTGGCGTTAATGCTGGCACTGATCCCTTACCTTATCGCGAATCTGGGTCTTATTGGCGGTTCAAAGCGCAAGGTGTTTATGGGGGATGCGGGCAGTACGGTAATTGGTTTCGTTGTCATCTGGTTTCTGATCATCGCCACGCAGTCTGAGGACGCCGTAATCGATGCGGCGACAGCCCTATGGCTTATTGCGTTACCGTTAGGGGATATGTGTGCGGTTTCGCTGCGGCGTTTACTCAGCGGTAATAGCCCATTCCGGCCGGATCGCGGACATATCCATCATATTTTAATGAAATGCGGCTTTAGCTCACGACAGACGCTGCTGATATTACTGATAGCCACTCTGATACTGGCGTTTATCGGCATCCTGTTCGATAAAACCGGAGTAGCAGAATGGCTTAGCCTGATGATATTTTTGCTGGTGTTTTCCGGTTGGCTGCGTTTTTCTATTCGGGTATATCACCGCTGAGAATGGTCAGAACACGCAGTGCTACGGGGTTGTGCGTTCAATCCTCGACCCCGTCCCCTCCTTGGACGACCTCTGGCGTTTACGCATAATTGCGGGTCTGTCGCCACGTCTGCATACTTCGTTCCTCAACGAAGTATCCGTTTTTCTGTTCGTTATAGTCCTCGTTAATACCATCACCGAGGGCTATAACATGATTGCTGTACTTTTCGAAGCGACCCTTTCTCCTCAAAAACAGGACCGCTATTTTTCGCTGGCCGCGCAGCTTAAACCCTTCCTGACAGAGGTGGAGGGATTTATCTCGATTGAGCGATTTGAGAGTCTTACCACGCCAGGCAAAGTTCTTTCACTCTCATGGTGGAAAGACGAACAGGCAGTGCTGGCCTGGAAAAAAAATATGCTGCACCAGCAGGCCCAGGCTGAGGGGAGAGCGTCGGTCTTTGCCACTTATCAAATCCGTGTGGCGGAACTCATTCGTGAATATTCGTTCACTGCACAAGAGGGGATTCATCATGGATGATGTTCACGTTATTTTGGATAATAGACCTGGCCAACTCGCGCTATTAGGCATTACGCTTGGCAAACAGGGCGTGGGCCTGGAAGGCGGTGGCGTCTTTACGGTCGGAGAATGCGCCCATGCCCATTTTCTTGTCGATGATGGTCAGAAAGCCAGAGCCGTACTGGAAAACGCCGGATTTGTGGTGGTGGCTGTTTGCACGCCGCTTATCCGCAAATTAAAACAGGAGCGTCCCGGCGAGCTTGGCGCGATTGCGGCAACGCTTGCGCAGCATGGTATCGCCATACTTACGCAATACAGCGATCATGCGAACCGGTTAATTCTGGTGACGGACAATCCACATAAAGCAGACCAGGTGACAAGGTCGTGGGCAGAAAACAGTAGGTAACCATGCACAAGCATCAGGATGACACCGACAACGACAGTGCGCTGGAATATTCGATGGCGAGCCTTGCCGCGGCGCTGGCAGATGCGTCTCGGGTGAAAATCCTGTGTGCCTTAATGGATGGCCGCGCGTGGACCGCAACGGAACTGGCTACCGTGGCGGACATCTCCGCCTCCACGGCCAGTGCTCATCTTGCGCGGTTGCTGCAAAACAGGCTGGTTACATGTCTATCTCAAGGGCGACATCGTTATTACCGTCTGACGGGCAGCGATGTCGCTAAACTACTCGAACAGCTGATGGGCCTGTCAGGAATAAGTCACCCTTCACCGATCGTTCGTACCCCTGTTTCACTCAGAAAGGCGCGAACCTGCTACGACCATCTGGCGGGTGAGGTTGCGGTCAGGCTTTATGATTCACTGGTAAAAAAGGGCTGGCTCGAAGCCGATGGTTCCGCACTCACCGAAACCGGGCGCGACCATTTTTCCCGGCTGGGCATTGCACTTGGCGATGAGAGCAAACGGAAAGCGTGTTGTGCCTGCCTTGACTGGAGCGAACGGCGATATCATGTTGCTGGTAGTGTGGGTGCCGCGCTGCTTCTGCATTGTCAGCATAAAGGATGGTTAACTCGCACCCCGGGATACCGAGAGGTGACGGTTACTGCGTCGGGGAAACTGGCGTTGCGCACGCTTTTTGATGTGATAACGGATTAGCACCTGACTAATTGTAAGAGGGGACAATGATAACGACACCGGAAATCATCACGTCGAGGCTTATTCTCCGCCCGCTGTGTTCAGAGGACGCCATACACATTCAGCGCAAATTCCCGCGTTGGGAAATCGTGCGATATCTGATCGCCTCCGTGCCGTGGCCGTTCCCCGAAGGCGCGGCACAGCATTATGTTGATAATGTGGCACTGGAGGCCAGTCGAAACGGTAAAGGCTGGTTTTGGTCACTGCGTCACAAGGATAACGATCAGGAACTGATTGGCGTGATTTCGCTAATGGATCTGCCGGATAACAACCGTGGTTTCTGGCTGGTGCCGGAATTTCAGGGGCAAGGTCTCATGACCGAAGCCTGCGAGGCGGTGAATTATTTCTGGTTTGAAACGTTGGACAAAGAAGTGCTCAGAGCGCCGAAAGCGGCGGTGAATGAACGCTCTCGACAGCTCTCCAGCCGCAGCGGTATGCGTTTGGTCCGTACGGAAAAAGCGCAATACGTTTCGGGTGAACTGGACTCAGAACTGTGGGAAATCACGCGTGAAGAATGGCGACGTCTGGCGCGGGAGTGAGGCGTCGGATACTGCGATAAGCGTCAGGACTACTGTTGGCCCTGCTCGTGTTGATTTGTTTTTTGCTGCGGGGCTGGCTTCATCCAGGCATCATCATATTTAATATTGCCTCTAACGTAATTCCATTCAATTCCCCGAAATCCGAAGCCAACAACTTCGTGCATGTTAGGTGAAGAACTGCCCGGATAATAAACATGAGTGAAGTCAACAGATGAAATAACCACGCTGTTGAGCGTGATACTGTAAATTTCAACTTCTAATCCCTCATCTACAGTTTCATAGTATTTAATCACTGCTTTCTGTAAGCGTTTTGATTCGCACAATGCGACAGCAAGATAAGGACTCAATTTATCAAGCTGCTTATGAATGATGACAGGGTCGTGTTGCCTTGTCCCGGTCATGCTTCCCGTATGGCTATCGACACCTTGTCTCATACCGTAGCTGCTGTTCATCACTTCGATAGCGCCTTCCCGACCGGGAATAATACAGTTTCCCGGCACCAGTATTCCATTTTCATCGTAAAGAAATAAATAAGCGGGTAGTGACATTTTAACGCCTTCCATCATTGTCAATAAAGAAATTATCTGTATAGGATTTTCCATCAATACCATAGTAAATACTATATTCATACCCATTCTTAAATTTAACTTTAATGCACGTGTCAGGATATGATAGATTTAAACCCTCAGCCGTTTTAATTCTCGTATATATTCCTTTTGGTGCATAGTAAATGTTGTAATGTTCTAATATCTCATTATTATTTATGCTAAAGCAAATTACATCATTTTGCATAAAAATGCCACGGTATTCAGGTGCTGAAGGTCCGCCAGGACAACCTGTTAAAAGAAGTGCTAAAGGTATGAGCAGCAATGTTTTCATCCGGGGAATCCTTTTAATGCTGATTTATATTTTTGGATTAACGAGTAAACTGAGCCATTAGGATCGTAATCACGGTATTTATATAATCCATTGTTGCCTTCAAAGCCAAAGTGCAGAAGTAACCAGAAATCACTTACGATAGATGCTTGTTGCTCAAGCCCGTAGTGAAACAAATCAGCTTTATCTAAGCTGTATGTATAATCAGCAAAACGGGAAAAAAGCCCTCTGGTTCGGACAAACATTCCTTTTTGGGTTTGCCATGCGTGCATCATTTCATGCATAAATATGTGTTTCTTTGGTAGTTCATCTAAGGAAAAATCAGGTGAATAAGTTCCCTCCCTAAACCACAGTTCTCCATTGGGCGTCATAGCGAAATTTATAGGTTGTAGATTAAACGGAAGATAGCTCTCCCGGTGTACCCACACGCGATAATATTTGATGCTACCGCCGTAAAGCGTCTTAGCTAATGCTATTTCCCCTATAGTGAGTTGCCTGACACCTCCGGGAACTATAGATGTACCCGATGTGGGTTTAATTTTTTCATTGACGGGCATAAAACTCACACAGTGATGGTTTTTTTGAAGCGTACGCCTAAGAAACTAAAATAGAAATTATTTATTTAGTGAATGAGTTGAAAGCTAACAGATTTTCGTTAGAGGTTTAACTAATAAATATGTGGTTGGTGTTTTTCTATTACTGTTTCTATTAACGCCATCCGGTTAATAGTTCTCTTAATGTCAAAGGGCCACCGCCAGGGTGGCCCTGTCTGTTATTCCTCTGTCACCGCTTTATGCGGCTGTTCGAGGATCATGGTTTGTGTCTGGCTCAGGCTAATATTCGCCTCGCGGAGCATCTTAAGGATTTCATACAGCAGATCACTGCGTGTAGAACTGACCATGCGCGGGCTGTTCACATAACCCGTTACGCTGAGCACAATGCCGTTCGGCCCTAACTCTTTAAAGCTGACCGATGGCGCGGGAGCTTCCAGAATGGATTCGTGTAGGGTGTAGGCCATCAGCAGCAGGTTACGCACCTGTTCAGGGTCGATATCCAGCGGGAAGGTCAGGGTAATGGTCGCCACGCCTTGTGCATTTCCCATGGTGGCGTTGCGTACGTTCTGCGAAATTAACTGCGAGTTGGGGACGATCACCGTCGATTTATCGCTGAGCTGTATTTCCGTGGCGCGGACATTGATCCGCCGTATATCCCCCTCGACGCCGCTGATACTCACCAGGTCGCCCACTTTGACCGGACGTTCTGTCAGCAGGATCAGACCGGAGATAAAGTTTTTCACAATCTCCTGAAGACCAAAACCGATACCTACCGACAGGGCGCTGACAATCCACGCCAGCTTGTTCCATTCGATGCCGAGCATAGACAGCGTCAGCATGATGATCAGCACATAGCCGACGTTGGTGAATAGCGTGACCAGCGACGCTCGCAGGCCACGATCCATCATGGTTTTTGGCAGGAAGTCGTTATCCAGCCAGCGACGGGTGGAGCGTAAGACGTACCAGCCAATCACCAGACACAGAAACGCATTCAGAGCATGCGCCGGAATAATACTGACGCCACCGATACCTTCGCCGCCCCAAATATCGACGATTTTTTTCAATAACTCGACCGGGGTGGTACTGCCGAAAGTCCCGTTGAGCAGCGCGATGGCGGCCATCAGCAACAGCGAGGTTTTCCCCACCGCCGAGAACAGCGTGGCGGCGAGCGACAGGTGACGATCGTTAAGGCTCAACGTACTTTTGAGAATTTTGCCGCTTTGGGTGGACGGGGAGAACACGCTGTCGCAGAGATCGACCACGAAGTGAATGAGCAGATACAGACAGCTGACCACCAGGCCAATCCACAGCAATTCAAAGGTGACAAAGCGCGCCAGCGGGATATAACCGATCAGCAACGCACCCAGAATAACCACCGCCGTTAGGCTGATCACCAGATGAATCAGGCCCGCAATCGTTGAGCGGGCTTCAGTCTGCTCACCCTCGGCGCGCATTTTGCGTCGCATACGGTTCACGCGTACCGGCGCTATCAGACAGTTCAATGCCACCAACAGGGCCGACAATCCGTTGCCAAACAGGGTGGCGGCAATGCTGGTTCCGACCAGGGCGTTGAGCTGCTCAATGATGCCGAAAATGAAGATGGACGTCGCTAGCAGGACCGGGAACGACCCGAGCGTTTTCGCCAGCGAATCGGCAATCCCCGGCAGACGCCAGGAAGGGTGATTGTTCGACAGTAAGGCAATCCCAAGCCCGGCGATGATCGCCGAGAAATAGGTCAGCTCGACCAGTTGATCGGCAAATTCCAGCACCGGCTGCGCGGTATCCGGCAACCGTGTGAAGATATAAACCAACAGCTGCATGCTGATGCCCAGCGTAAACATCGTGCTGAGCGTGGTGAAGCAGGCGAGAAAACTTCGACGGAATCGGCCCTGCGGCAACCAGCGCGGGAGGATCCAGCCAACGGGTTTATCCAGCGCTTTGCGTCCAAACAGGCCAATGACCAGCGCCAGTAGCAGATAGGATCCAGAACCCACACGCCACTCTTCGCTCCATGCCTGGCGCCAGGCGTCACTGACCTGTGAACCAAAAGCATCAAAGCGTGCGGCATCTTTCTCGGCCGGATTAATCAGTGGGGACCAGAATTTCTCCCCGAGAATACTGCCGGTGTTCAGCGCAATTTGGGTTTTTAACGCATCACGGCGTAAACCAAAGATTTGAGCTGATAAGTTCTGCGCGCCCACGCCGATGGCTTTGGTTTGCTCAATCTGGGTGGTCAGAAGGGTTTTGCTGTTATTAAGCTGTTTGCGCTGGCTGACCACCTGCGGGGTTTCCGTCAGCGTGCCGGGGGCCGGCGGTGGGCCAAGGACATCCAGCTGAGCCTGAACCTGTGCCAGCTGCGGAGCCAGTGCCACGGCGAGCTTATCGGCGTCGCTAACCAGCCGCTGGGCTTCATCATTCAGCGCCGTGAATTGCTTGTCCACCTTCGCGGTAGAAACCTGCTGCTTCAGCGCATCCAGACGTTTTTGCAGAGCGGGTAACGCGATGTTGGCATTAACCTTTACCGGTTGTTCCACATCAGTTTGCGCCTGGCTGTCATCCGCCTCGGCCAGAAACGGAGTCAACATAAAACATGACAGCAACGCCAGCAGCAGCGACACTTTAAACATTTTTCGCATACAGAGATGTACCTGGGAGTTCAGTAAACGCGTGGCCTGAGCCTGATCGGCTTAGGATACCTGTTATTGGCGAAAATCGTATCAGGTAAATCTGTGTTAAAGAAGCAAATGTCAGCAGTCTGGCCCCTCTGTCAAAAAGGGGCCGGGTTAATCTTAAAAACCGATACCAATGCCTGCACCCATCGCTAAATCATTATTAGTCGAATCACTAATCCCTGCTTTGATAATCGCATGTTCGCCAGCATGGAAAGAAGCGCCCACGCTTAACGCTTGTTCATCTTTAAAGGAACCAATACCTGCTGAGAACATGACAGCCTGAGACTTTTCAACTTGCGGCATTGAGGCGATAGCCACGGCGCTCGCGACGCCTGAACGCGCTTCTTTTTTGTTGCTATCTACTTCATCTTTAAGGCTTCTGAATTGTGTGTTACTGCTCGCCTGTGCTTGTTCAAATACTTGTTTAGCGGCATTCAGATCATGGGCTTGTGCCGTGGTTTGCGTTTTGAGGGTGGCAATCTGGTTACTTTGAGACGCAATTTTAGCCTGTGAAACAGTATCGACTTTAGTGATAGTTGTAGTAATACCATCCTTACCATTTACACCGTCTTTAGGTTTTGGTTCATTCTCAAGAGTGGTAATACGGGTGGTATTGGCTTCTGCTTTATTATTAGCAATATCAGCAGTAGATTGAGCCGCACCAATTGCCATATCCTGGCTAGTGTCTTTGTCATTCTGGCTGTTCTGATAAATATCAAAAGTCGTCGTATCAACTTTATCAGTTTGTAATGATGCAATATCAGCAGTGTTTTTATTAATACTCTGGTCATGAATGATAGCAACATCTTTAAGGCCATTGAGATCAGAGGCATTGTGAGTAATAGCGTTGGTTTGTTGAGTATTAATAGTATCAATTCGTGTTATATCAGAGCCAATTCCAGCCACAGCGCCAGAAAGTTGGTTAATTGCAGTTTCAACATCGCCACCATCGGCTAAGCTAACATCTGAGGCGAGAGTGGCCGCATTGACCGTAGATGAAAAAATAGCAATAAACACAGCAATAGAAACGAGTGCTTTATTTGATTTCATTTGACAATATCTCATTAACAAATTTAGATTAAAAATGTAAATTATTTTACTTACATTGATCATTCTGTAGGTCATCAAGGATGAGAATGTTTTTATTATTCATGCCGCTTATTTTGCGGCGTGAACTATCCATTATAATGATGATCCAAATATTGACCTTGATCACAAATAGCACGCATAGTCAAAAGTTCGAAAGTGATATTTAGGGGTTAATGAAATAATGTTTCAAACGAAAGTGAAAGGTGTGGGTTAACTTTTTTTAAAGATAAAAATGTACATTAAATGCTGCGAAAAATCGGCAAATGTAAGCGATCTGGGTCGGCAGGCTTGCTTCAACAAACAACTTCCCCTAACCTTGCTGGCGGTAACCTAATGGTTACCAAATGACTCGGGGTGCCCTTCTTTGTGAAGGCTGAGAAATACCCGTACCACCTGATCTGGATAATGCCAGCGTAGGGGGCCGAAATTCGGCCTACTTATCATTGGATTACATTTCTTTTTGTCCGTGCGTAATGCACTTGAGGTACAAAAAGGGCTTATCCATGAGGTTAAAATCACTTCCGTACACCTTCAAGAGGTACGGTAACTACTACATTCAGATCCGCTTATCTGATGGGCGGTCATACAAAAAATCACTTTCTACAGACAGTTATCGCGAAGCATCTGCTTTGATGATTAGCATCATTCCGCACATTCCTTTTCTTAAATCATTAGCTACGCCGATCCCTGTGTTCGAAGCGTTTTTATCAAATCTGATTACGTTAGAACGCAAGGCTGCAAGAAATCCACTTTTAGCCCAACAACAGCAGATAATTGTTCCTACTGGAATAATGGATTCTCAAGCGCCAGCCGAACCGGAAAAAGTGCTAACCCTTTCTGATGCGTGGGCTATGTACAAAGCCGAAAAAGGGCGCAACTGGACGAAATCGATCTCAATGGCAAATGAGCGCTACATGGAAGTGCTGCTAACTGTCTTGGGAGGGGAAACTGATGTAACGGTAATCACCAAACAGGACATTAAGCAGGTAATGGAAGTCGTTGAAAATCTGCCTAAGCGTGTTGTTCAGCCTTACCGCTCAATGTCCATTCAGCAATTGATAGAATGTGATGACGTGCCACCGGATGAGCTGGTGGGTGTTGAGGCCATCCATAAGCATCTCAAGATCTACAAATCACTGTTCAAAACTTTTCTTACCGAGGGCAAAGACATTCTGCCTAAATCGCCAACTGATGGCGTAGTGGCTGCGCCATCAAAAGCAAGATTTGGCGCATACAGCACGGCGGAGATGAAAAAGTTTGTTGGATGGGCGCTTAAGCAGCCTGATAACTGGCAAAAATGGATCACGTTATTATTGGCATACACGGGGGCGAGAAGAGGCGAGATAGGCAAACTGGAGAAGTCACAAATTAAATTCGACGAAGATAGCCAGCGTCATTATTTCCTGATCGCTGAGGGAGGGCAGGGGAAAACGGAGAATGCCACAAGGCAGGTAGTTATTCACCCAAAGCTAATTGAATGGGGGTTCATGGAGTACGTTGATAGGCAGTGGAAAGATCGGATTTTTTCAGAAGTGGCAGGTACAAACATGACTAAGATCGGTAAGGTCTTTGCTGATGTTCGAGATCAGTTGGGTATTCCTTATCTGGACGATTATGGGCAGCGGCGGTTGCTGCATTCTATTCGTCACTCGGTCTGCTCTGCTGCGATGGCTGGCTGGGTCACTAACATTCTTCATCTTCAGCAAATTGTTGGTCATGAGAAGAGCGGGGGAATAACTAAGCGCTATCTACATACATTTCCGCTATCTACGGTTTGCTATGTGATAGATGGTTTGAGTTGGACGGTAATCCCCCCATTTTTAACGGAGGTGATAAGTAGAATCAGTTCATGCGCTGAATATGCTGCATCGGCGTGAAGCCATTCAGTGCCAT
>NZ_JBIGIN010000046.1:0-33762 GCF_043558715.1 Scandinavium sp. M-37 | reverse complement strand
ATATAACGGCGGATTATCCCCCAACGAATCGGAAAATCGATACTGGAAAAACTCTAAAGTGGTGGCCAGTTTTTGTTGACCACTACACACACCCTACAACACACCACAAGCACAGGAGTAAAACTCTGTCGCATTACGATGCCCACACGCTGAACAAAAAAATAAGCCCGCGTAAGGGAGATTACGCAGGCTAAGGAGGTGGTTCCTGGTACAGCTAGCATTTATGGGTTATGTTTTTCAGCGCCTCGGATAATACCCGCATTAAGCGAAGCGGTATGTGATCCGATTCTAAGAATCTTCCGACCGGAAAAAATAACCTTTCTGAACTACTTCAGCATCGGATGACGGGTGTTCTGTCCGTCGAAATTACGCATCAGCAGGGCATAATCCAGCTCAATCTCTTCCGGCACCGGGATCCATACGGTGTGACCGTCACCCGGCGCGACATCGGTCGGCTGGCCTTTGCTGTTTTCCATGTGCTCAAGGGTGAAATTGACGTTGCCCTGCGGGGTCATCAGCTCCAGATTGTCACCTTTGAGGAACTTGTTTTTGACCGCGACGGCCGCGAGATTGCCTTTGCGCTCGCCGGTGAAATCCCCAACAAATTGCTGGCGCTCGGAGACCGAGAAACCGTATTCGTAGTTCTGATAGCTGTCATGGGTGTGACGGCGCAGGAAGCCTTCGGTATAGCCGCGATGGGCCAGGCCTTCGAGGGTTTCCAGCAGTGTGGTATCGAACGGTTTACCGGCGGCGGCATCATCGATTGCTTTGCGGTACACCTGTGCGGTGCGGGCGCAGTAGTAATAGGATTTGGTGCGGCCTTCGATTTTCAGCGAATGTACGCCCATCTGCGTCAGACGTTCCACGTGTGCGACGGCACGCAGGTCTTTGGAGTTCATGATGTAGGTGCCGTGCTCGTCTTCGAACGCGGTCATGTATTCGCCCGGACGCTGCGCTTCTTCCAGCATAAATACGCTGTCGGTCGGCTGGCCTTCGCCGAGCGTCGGCTCCACGTTTTTCACCGGGATCGGCTCGTGTTTATGCACGATGTTGCCGATCTCGTCCTCTTTGCCTTCCTGAACGTTATATTCCCAGCGGCAGGCGTTGGTGCAGGTGCCCTGGTTCGGGTCACGCTTGTTGATATAGCCCGACAGCAGGCAGCGGCCGGAGTAGGCCATGCACAGCGCACCGTGAACGAAAATCTCAAGTTCCATTTCCGGAACCTGGGTGCGGATCTCTTCGATTTCTTCCAGCGACAGTTCGCGGGAGAGGATCACGCGGGTCAGGCCCATCTGCTGCCAGAACTTCACCGTTGCCCAGTTCACGGCGTTGGCCTGTACCGACAGGTGAATGTCCATCTTCGGGAAGTGCTCACGCACCAGCATAATCAGGCCCGGGTCAGACATGATCAGCGCATCCGGCCCCATATCCACCACCGGCTGCAAATCGCGAATGAAGGTTTTCAGCTTGGCGTTGTGCGGCGCAATGTTCACGACCACGTAGAATTTTTTGCCGAGCGCATGGGCTTCGTTGATGCCGAGCTGCAAATTCTCGTGGTTGAATTCGTTATTGCGCACGCGCAGAGAGTAACGCGGCTGGCCGGCATAGACAGCATCGGCACCATAGGCGAAAGCGTAACGCATATTTTTCAGCGTTCCCGCCGGGGAAAGGAGTTCCGGTTTAAACATGATTTTCTCGTTCTGATGACAGGTCAGACTCGCTTCGTGGGAAGCGATCGGGGAGGTTCCCCTACATTAAGGGCGGGAATTGTAGCGCTGTGGGGCAGTCAGGTAAAGGGCGGGGGTGGTTGCCCGGCAGGCAAAGCGCTACCGGGCGGCCAGTCAGGCGAGGCGGCAGGCGTCTGCTTCCCAACGGTAGCCCACGCCATACACCGCGCGAATGAATGACTGCTCCTCGTCCTGCGCTTCCAGTTTACGACGCAGGTTTTTGATGTGGCTGTCGATGGTGCGGTCGGTGACGACGCGGTAATCATCGTACAGGTGGTTGAGCAACTGTTCGCGAGAGAACACTTTGCCCGGCTCCTGCGACAGCGTTTTCAGCAGACGAAATTCGGCGGGCGTTAAGTCCAGCAGCTTATTGCGCCAGGAGGCCTGGAAGCGGCTTTCATCGACGATCAGCGGGCTTTGTGAATCCAGCGCCTGCAGTTCACGCTGCGGACGACAGCGGCGCAGAATGGTTTTGACCCGCGCCACCACTTCCCGCGGGCTGTACGGTTTGCAGATATAGTCGTCGGCGCCGATTTCCAGCCCCAGCAGGCGGTCGATCTCTTCAATTTTGGCCGTGACCATCACAATCGGCACTTCGGAGAAGCGGCGGATTTCGCGGCACAGCGTCAGGCCGTCGGTGCCCGGCAGCATCAAATCCAGCAGGATCAGGTCCGGCGGGGTCTGGTGTACATAGCTCAACACCTTGTCGCCATGATTAATCAGCGTCGGGGCGTAGTTGGCCGCCAGCAGGTAATCAATCAGCAGCTGCCCCAGTTTGGGCTCGTCCTCGACAATCAGGATGCGCGGGGTTTTATCATCAATCGGTAATTCGGTCATACGGTTCCCGTTAAATCGCGGTCCAGAGGTAGCTCTACTTTAATGCTTACCCCACCAAAAGGCGAATGCCCGGCGCTCAGCGTGCCGCCGTGCGCGGCCACGATGTTGACGCAAATCGCCAGGCCTAATCCTGAGCCGCCGCTGGCGCGGTTGCGCGAGCCTTCGGCGCGGTAGAAACGCTCACACAGCATTTTCAGCTGTTCGTCGCTTACGCCGGGGCCGCTGTCGGCAAAGGTCAGGGTCAACTGATGGGCGGTTTTTTCTGCGGAGATGTGCAGCTGACCGCCGCTGTCGGTGTAGCGGAGGCTGTTTTCCAGCAGGTTGTTGAACAACTGCATCAGCCGGTCTCTGTCGCCAAACACGGTGGCGCTTTCCGGTAGCTTCAGGCTGATATGCAACCCGCGGCTGGCAAAGCGTTCGCGGAAGGCACCTGCCGCCATTTCCAGCAGCGAAACGATATCCAGCGACGCCTTCTGATAAGCCAGCGCGCCTTCGTCAGACATTGACAGCTGATGGAGATCGTCCACCAGTTTGGTCAGGGTGCCGACCTCCGCCTGCAACGATGCCACCGATTCCGGGGTGAATTTGCGCACCCCGTCCTGAATGGCTTCCAGCTCACCGCGCAGCACCGCCAGCGGGGTTCGCAGCTCGTGGGAAATATCGGCCATAAAGTCGCGGCGCATTTGCTGATTACGCTCCAGCGTGCTCGCCAGCTGGTTGAAATCCTGCCCCAGACGGCCTAACTCATCGGTGCCAGTGGCGGTCACGCGGGTGGAGAAATCGCCCGCCGCCAGCCGGTGTGTGCCTTCCACCAGCCGTTTAACCGGGGCCAACAGGCCGCGCGCCAGTGGGAAGGTTGCCAGGGCTGCCAGTAACGTCGACAGGGCGACAATCAGCCAACTGGTGCGCCGCTGTTGGCGGTCAAAATTGATATCGGTATTGCGGGTCAGACGCTCGACAGGGGAGGCGATGACCGCCCCGACCTCCACGCCGTTAACCACAATCCCGCGGCGGGTGCCGTCCGGCGGAACCGGCGAACGTGGGCCGACCATCACTTTGGCATTCTGATCGACCACCCAGAACTGCGTGCGCCAACCGTGCGGGGGCATCTCTGACGGCCCGCGTCGGCCATCGGGGCCGTGCTTGTCGTCCGGCCCATCGTGTTCTAACGAACGCAGGATCTGAAAGACAAACCGATCGTTGCCGCGCAGGAAACGCCAGTTATTGTCATGGGTGGCGTACTGCTCCGCCAGCGCGTCGCTGAGCAACTGCAGGCGCTGCTCGTTGCCGCGTTTAATGTAGTCGATAAAGCCATGCTCAAAGCTCAGGCGCACCGCCCAGTGCATGCTGATCAGCAGCACGATACAGGTGGCGAGAATGGCAAGAAACAGCTTCGCGGTAATACCGGGGCGCCAGACTTTCACGGCTTGCTCCTTTTTCGTCGTGCGATAATCATGTTTTGGTTGGTATCGTCAGGCACGCGGGCAAAAATCAGCGCCGGAAGCGCGATGATAACTGCCATGCTGAGGTAGGTGTACATAAAGACCTGATGGGAAACTGCGCTGTCGACGCTGATGTGATGCTGGCCGTACATCCCCAGCAGCAGGCCCGCCACCGTGACGCCGATACTCATCGACAGCTGCATCACCATCGATAGCATACTGTTCCCGCTGCTGGCGAGATCGTCCGGCAGGTCTTTCAGGGTCAGGGTGTTCATCGACGAGAAGCGGCTGGAGTTGATCATCCCCTGCGCGAACAGCACCAGCGGCAGCAGCCAGTACCAGCCCATCAATGCCACGACCATAAACAACAGGCTAATCACCGCCAGCCCAAGGGTGGCGCAGGTAAGCACCTTGCGATAGCCAAAGCGATTTACCACCTGCACCACAATGCGTTTCATGCCCATGCTGCCAAGCACCATTGGGATCATCATCAGCCCGGCGTGGAACGGCGAAAAGCCGAGGCCGATCTGCAAAAATACCGGGGTCATAAACGGCAACATGCCGCTGCCGATACGCCCGGCAAAACTGCCCGACAGGCCGAGTGAAAAGGTGCGGTTTTTAAACAAGTTGAGGCTGAACAGCGCGTTGTCGTTCTGGCGGGCGTGCCAGAGATAAAACAGCAGCGCCAGCACGCCGACGGTGACCAGCCCCGCCAGCATCAGCGACGAAATGCCTAAGCCGCGTTGCCCGTCCAGCGCCAGGGTCAGCGTCGCCATCCCCAACGCCAGCAGAATGAAGCCGGAGGCGTCAAAGCGTCGGGTTTGCAGGGTGTAATTCGGCATCAGCCACAGGGTGGCAATCGCCCCGACAATCCCGACCGGAATGTTAATCAGGAAAATCCAGTGCCAGGAGGCGTACTCCACCAGAACACCGCCCAGCGCCGGGCCAACCAGGGGGCCGACCTGGCCGGGAATGGTGACGAAGGTCATCGCCGCCATGTACAGATTGCGCGGCACGATTTTCATCACCGTCAGCCTGCCGACCGGCACCATCATTGCCCCGCCGACGCCCTGCAACACGCGGGCCATCACCAGTTCATTGAGGGTGTTGGCTGAGGCGCAAAACACCGACCCGGCGGTGAACAGCACTATGGCGGTGAAGAAGATATTGCGCACGCCCACGCGATCCGCCAGCCAGCCGCTGGCAGGCAGCATCACTGCCACCGTCAGCACATAGGAAACCACCACCATGTGCATGTGCAGAGGGCTGACCCCGAGGCTTTTCGCCATCGAGGGCAGGGCGGTGTTGACGATGGTGGTATCCAGCGCCTGCATAAAGAAGCCGAACGCCACAATCCACAGTTGCCAGCGCACGCTGGCGGGCAGTTCTTCCATAGTTACTCTGTTACGGGTTTACAAGATTTACGGGCAAAACGCAGCCGCAGACGGTCGAAGAACAGATACACCACCGGGGTGGTGTACAGCGTTAAGAGCTGGCTGACCACCAGCCCGCCGACAATGGTTATCCCCAACGGCTGGCGCAGTTCCGAGCCGTCACCGCCGGACAGCACCAGCGGCAGCGCGCCAAACAGCGCCGCCAGGGTGGTCATCATAATCGGGCGGAAACGCAGCAGGCAGGCCTGGAAGATGGCCTCTTCCGGCGTAATGTTGCCGTTGCGCTGCGCCTCAAGGGCAAAGTCGACCATCATGATCGCGTTCTTCTTCACGATACCAATCAACAGCATGATACCGATTAAGGCGATCAGGCTGAACGGCGCGCCGAACAGCTCCAGCGCCAGCAACGCGCCGACCCCGGCGGAAGGCAGCGTCGACAGAATGGTCAGCGGGTGAACGTAGCTCTCATACAGGATGCCGAGCACGATATAGACCGTGGCGATCGCCGCCAGGATCAGGATCACCTGCGAGTTCATGGTCTGCTGGAACACCTGCGCCGTTCCTGCAAAGCTGCCGCGAATGGTTTGCGGCACCCCGAGCTGGGTCATGGTGCGGTCGATAACCTCGCTGGCTTCCGACAGCGATTTTCCGGTCGGCAGATTAAAGGAAATCGTAGAGGCCGCCGACAGTCCCTGATGGTTGACCGACAGCGGCGCATTGGCAGGCTGCCATTTGGCGAAGTAGGAGAGCGGAATCGCTTTTCCCTCGCTGTTAATCACGAACATCTGATCGAGGGCGCTGATGTCCTGGGTGTACACCGGGTCGACCTGCATGACCACTTTGTACTGGTTCAACGGCTGATAAATGGTGGAAATCTGCCGCTGGCCGAAGGCGTTATTCAGCAGGCCGTTGGCGTCCTGCACGCTGATTCCGAGCCGAGACATGGTTTCGCGATCGTAGACCAAATCCATCTCTGCACCGCTGTCCTGCTGATCGGAGTTCACGTCCGCCAGTTCGGGCAGTTTCGCCAGCGCGGTGGTAATTTTCGGCGTCCACTCCCGCAGATCGGCGAGGTTATCCGACAGCAGCGTGTACTGGTAACCGGCGTTAGCCTGACGACCCCCGACGCGGATATCCTGCACCGCCATCAAAAAGAGGTTAGCGCCCGGTTCTTTAGCGAGCTTTTTACGCAGGCGGTCGATCACCTGCTGCGCCGTTTCATGCCGCTCGTCGCGCGGTTTGAGGGTGATAAACATCATCCCGCTGTTAACCCGCGAGCCGCCGGTAAAGCCGGTGACGTTATCCACGGCTTGATCTTCACGAATGATTTTCATGAAGTCCTGTAGCTTGCCACGCATCGCCTGGAACGAGATGCTCTGATCGGCCTGAATATTGCCCATCACCACCCCGGTGTCTTGCTCGGGGAAGAAGGTTTTAGGGATAGAGATATACAGCCAGACGTTGAGGGCGATGGTGGCCAGCAGCACCACGCCGACTAAGCGCGCATGATTCAGCACCCATTTCAGCGACTTGCCATAGCCGCGCTGCATCCCAACCAACAGTCGGCCAAAGCCACGCTCGCGGGTCGGCTGATGGCGAGGTGAGGATTTCAGCATCCAGCCGCACATCATCGGGGTGAGGGTCAGCGACACCGCCAGCGAAATGCCGATTGCCACCGACAGCGTGACTGCAAATTCGCGCAGCAGTCGTCCCGGCAGGCCGCCCATCAGCAGCAATGGCAGGAATACTGCCACCAGCGACAGGCTCATCGACAGCACGGTGAAGCCCACTTCACGGCTCCCCTGTAACGCGGCCTGGAGCGGTTTCATCCCCGCTTCCAGATGTCGGGAAATGTTTTCCAGCACCACGATGGCGTCATCCACCACGAACCCGGTGGCAATGGTCAGCGCCATCAGCGACAGGTTGTTGAGGCTGAATCCGCACAGATACATGGCGGCAAAGGTGCCAATCAGTGACACCGGCACGGCGACGGCCGGAATAATCGTCGCCCGGCCCGAGCGCAGGAACAGGAATACCACCAGGATGACCAGCCCCACGGAAATCACCAGCGTCTGCTCCACTTCTTCAAGCGAGGCGCGAATGGTTGGCGAGCGGTCCTGGGCGATTTGCATATCAATAGCCGCCGGGATGGTCTCTTTCAGCTCCGGCAACTGGGCGCGAATGGCATCCACGGTCTGGATGATGTTGGCTTCCGGCAGCTTGCGGATCATCAGCAAAATGGCCGGTTTGGCGTTGGTCATCCCGGCGTTGCGCACGTCCTGCACCGAGTCTGACACGTTCGCCACGTCACTCAGGCGCACCGCCGAACCGTTGCTGTAATGCACGATCACCGGTTTGTAAGCCTCCGCCGTTTTCAGCTCATCGTTGGTGGCGAGCTGCCAGCGTTTGCCCTGGGCATCAATAGCCCCCTGCGGCTTGCGCACGTTGGCGTTATCGATAGCGGAGCGTACCGCATCCAGCGACACGCCCTGATTAAACAGCGCCTGCGGGTTGAGATCCACCCGCACTGCGGGCAGGGAGCTGCCGCCAATATCCACATCGCCGACGCCGTCAATCTGCGCAATGCTCTGCGCCAGCTGGGTCGAGGCGAGATCGTATAATTTCCCCTGTGACCAGGTGTCCGACGTCAGCGTCAGGATCATGATTGGCGCATCCGACGGGTTCGCTTTGCGATAGGTCGGGCGGCTCGGCATCCCGGTCGGGAGCAGACTTTGGGCGGCATTGATCGCCGCCTGTACGTCGCGCGCCGCGCCGTTGATATCACGGTCAAAATCAAACTGCAAAATGATGCGCGTGCTGCCCAGCGAACTCATCGAGGTCATTTCGTTGACCCCGGCGATGCGTCCGAGCGAGCGCTCAAGCGGGGTCGCCACCGATGATGCCATCGTTTCCGGGGCGGCGCCCGGCAGAGAGGCGCTGATCATAATCACCGGATAATCAACCTGCGGCAGCGGGGCCACCGGCAGCAGCCGGAAGCCAAGCACGCCGCACAGCGTGATGGCGAGCGAAATCAATATCGTTGCCACTGGGCGGGAGATAAACAGGGCGTAAAACTTCACTTACGCCTCCTCTTCACGCGCAGGCAGTCGGCGTTTGAGGTACAGCGACAGGCGGTCAAACAGCAGGTAAATCACCGGGGTGGTGAACAGGGTCAACACCTGGCTGACCAGCAGCCCACCGACCATACCGATCCCCAGCGGACGGCGCAGCTCCGCACCTACACCGGTACTGAGCATCAACGGCAGCGCACCGAGCAGGGCGGCGAGGGTCGTCATCAGGATCGGCCGGAAACGCAGCAGACAGGCCTGGTAAATGGCTTCGCGCGGCGGCATCCCCTGTTCGCGTTCGGCGGCCAGGGCAAAGTCGATCATCATGATCGCGTTCTTCTTCACGATGCCGATCAGCAGAATTATCCCGATGATGGCGATCACGTCCAGCTCGCTGCCCGACACCCACAGCGCCAGCAGCGCGCCGACACCCGCGGTGGGCAGCGTTGAGAGAATGGTGATGGGGTGAATAAAACTCTCGTACAAAATGCCGAGCACGATGTACATCGCCACCACTGCGGCGACGACCAGCCAGACGGTGCTCCCGAGTGCGGCCTGGAACGCCAGCGAACTGCCCTGGAATTGGGTGCGAATATCGACCGGCAGATTCAGGGTTTTCTCCGCATCGGTAATGGCCTGCACCGCATCGCCCAGCGACGAATCCTGCGCCACGTTAAAGGAGATGGTGGTCACCGGGAACTGGTCGAGATGGTTTATCGACAACGGCGCGAAACGCTCTTCCACTTTGGCGATGGTATTCAGGGGCACAATCCCGCCGCTGCTGCTGGTGAGGCGGATGTTATCCAGCGCCGACAGCCCCGGCGTGTCGCTGATGTCGTGCTCCAGCACCACGCGATACTGGTTCGCCTGGGTGTAAATGGTGGAAATCAGACGCTGGCCGAAGGCGTTATACAGCGCGTTATCAACGTCTGCCATGCTGATGCCTAAACGGCTGGCGCTGTCGCGGTCGACGTTCACATACGCCGCCAGACCTTTGTCCTGCCAGTCGCTGCTGACGTCTTCGAGCTGCGGCAGGGTATGCAGTTTAGCCAGCAGTGGCGGCACCCATTCGCTGAGCGCATCCAGCGAGTTGGCCTGTAGGCTGAACTGATACTGGGTGCGGCTGACGGTGGTGTCGATGGTTAAATCCTGCGTCGGCTGCAAATAGAGTTCTATGCCCGGCACCGTGGCAATAGAGTGTTGCAGGCGGCGGATCACCTTCTGCACCCGGTCATCACGGTCGGCCAGCGGTTTGAGGTTAATTTGCAGACGGGCACTGTTCAGCGACGGGTTGGTGCCATCCACGCCGACGAACGCGGTCAGACTCTCGACCGCCGGGTCTTTCATAATGAGGTCAGAGACCTGCGCCTGACGCTGGGCCATGCTGGCAAACGACGCGGACTGCGGGGCCTGCAACGTGCCCTGAATAATGCCGTTATCCTGAATCGGGAAGAAGCCCTTCGGGATAAACACCCACAGCAAAATCGACAGCGCCAGCGTGCTGAGTGCCACCCCGAGGGTTAACCACGGATGGTTGAGCACTTTGGTCAGCATCCGGCCATAGGCGGCAATCACCCGGTCAAAAAAGCGTTCGCTGGCGCGGGAAAAACGGTTCTGCTTGCGCAGCGATTCGTGGCTCAGCATCCGGGCGCACATCATCGGCGTCAGCGTCAGCGACACCACCGCTGAAATAAGGATCGCCACCGCCAGCGTTACCGCAAATTCGCGGAACAGGCGTCCGACGATATCGCCCATGAACAGCAGCGGGATCAGCACCGCAATCAGCGAGAAGGTCAGGGAGATAATGGTAAAACCGATTTCGCCTGCGCCCTTCAGCGCCGCCGCCATCGGCTTTTCGCCTTTTTCGATATAGCGCGAGATATTCTCGATAACCACGATCGCATCATCGACCACGAACCCGGTGGCGATGGTGAGCGCCATCAGCGTCAGGTTGTTGATTGAGAAATCGAGAAACACCATTACCGCGAAGGTGCCGACCAGTGATAGCGGCACCGCCACGGCAGGAATAATGGTGGCCGGGACGTTACGCAGGAACAGGTAGATGATCATCACCACCAGCGCGATAGCCAGCATCAGCTCGAACTGGGTGTCGTTCACCGAGGCGCGAATGTTATTGGTACGATCAGACAGGACTTTTACCTGCACCGATTTCGGCAGGCTGCTGGTGAGCTGCGGCAGCATCTGGCGAATGCTGTCGGCGGTGGCAATAATATTGGCCCCGGGCTGACGCTGGACGTTCATCACAATCGCCTGCTGCTTATTGGCCCACGCGCCAAGCCAGGCATTTTCCGCACCTTGCTCAATGGTCGCTACATCGCCGAGACGCACCGGCGCCCCGTTCTGATAGGCGATGATGAGCTTGCGATACTCTTCGGCGGACTCCATCTGGTCGTTGGCGGAGAGCGTCACCGCGCGGGTCGGGCCATCAAGGCTGCCTTTCGCCGAGTTGACGTTAGCGTTGGTAATGGCGGTGCGCACCGTTTCGCTGGTCAGCCCCAGGGCAGCAATCGCCTGGGCGTTAAGCTTCACGCGCACGGCCGGACGTTGACCGCCCGCCAGCGTCACCAGGCCAACCCCGGACACCTGGGAAATTTTCTGCGCCACTCGCGTTTCGACCATATCTTCGACCTGGGTCATCGGCAGGGCAGAGGAGGTGACGGACAGGGTCATGATCGGCGGATCGGCCGGGTTCACCTTGCTGTAGACCGGCGGGTTCGGCAGATCGCTCGGCAGCAGGTTGGTGGCGGCGTTGATCGCGGCCTGCACTTCCTGCTCGGCGACGTCCAGCGACAGCTCAAGCTGGAACTGCAGCGTAACCACCGACGCGCCGCCCGCGCTCTGAGAAGACATTTGTTTCAGGCCGGACATCTGCCCGAACTGGCGCTCAAGCGGCGCGGTAATGGCGGAAGTGACCACATCCGGGCTGGCACCGGGGTACAGCGTGACCACCTGAATGGTCGGATAATCGACTTCAGGCAGCGCGGAGACCGGGAGAAAACGGTAGCCGATAATCCCCGCCAGCAGGATAGCCACCATCATCAGGGTGGTGGCGACCGGGCGCAGAATAAACTGGCGGGAAGGCCCGCCCGTGTTGCCAGGAGGTAAAACGTGCATCAGGAACGGGCTCCTGTTTTGCTGTTTTGCTCAGCCGGTGATTTCCCAGTACTGCTGGCACTGTGCGCCTCGACCACTTCGACTTTGGCCCCTTCGGTCAGGCGATCAATGCCGTCGGTGACCACTTTGTCGCCAGCGGAAAGACCGGAGCTGATAACCACTTTCTGGCTGTCCTGAATGCCCGGCACCACAAGGTGTTTGCTAACTTTATTTTCATCGTTCAGCACCCATACGAAGTTACCTTCGTTACCCATTTGCAGCGCAGCGGTCGGGATAACGACGGCGTTCTGCTCGGTATCGACCAACAGACGCGCGTTGACGAACTGGTTCGGGAACAGGGCGTCGTCCATATTGTTAAAACGCGCTTTCAGCTTAATGGTGCCAGTGGTGGTATCAATCTGGTTGTCCAGACTCAACAGCGACCCGGTACTCAGCTTCTGCTTATTGGTGCGATCCCATGCTTCGACCGTCAGACTTTGACCTGCCTTCTGTGCCTTAACCACGGTGGCAATGTCGTTTTCCGGCAGGGCGAAAATCAGGTCAATCGGATGGGTTTGGGTCAGCACCACGATCCCAGTGGTGTCGCTGGTGGAGATCTGGTTGCCGATATCTACCTGCTTGAGGCCCACGCGCCCGTCGATAGGGGCAGTGATGCGCGTCCAGTCCAGCTGTAATTGGGCGCTGGCAACCGCGGCTTCATCGGCCTTAACGGTGCCTGAGCTTTCTGTGACCAACGACTGTTGGGTGTCGAGTTCCTGGCGGGAGACGAGGTTGGTTTTCACCAACTGCTGATAACGAGCTAAGTCGCGACGGGCGTTGGCCAGGGTGGCGTTATCTTTGGCGAGCTGGCCCTGGGCCTGAGCAAGGGCGACTTTGAACTGGCTCGGATCAATTTCGGCCAGTAAATCACCGGCTTTCACCTGCTGACCTTCCTGGAAGTGCAGCGCCAGCAGCTGACCGTTCACCCGGCTGCGGACCGTGACGGTATTCGCTGCGGTGACAGTCCCGAGACCGGTCAGATAGCGCGGCACAGCTTCGCTGGTGGCGGTCGCCGCCTGAACAGGGGCTAACGCGGCGCCCATCCGCCCGCCACGGCGACCGCCAGCGGCTTTCTGGCCCTGTGAGGTAGTGGAAGATGCACCTGCATCAGATGCACCACTGTTGTGCCAGTAGTATCCGGCGACAACTGCAATCACCACCACACCCAGCGCGACTAACCAACGCGATTTATTGCTGCCTTTCATCGTTATCCGTATCTCGTCCTGAAACCTTTCAAGGAATGATACTAGTTTAGTTACACAAGCCTCCGGAATAATGGAGGAAATATGAAAGACTGTCTGGAAACGTCTGAATGAGTGGGGTTTTACGAGGCTGCTCGCAGGGTTGACGCAAAGTTATGCAGGGAAAGTGGTGAGCAGGATACAGTCACCGGCGGCCACATTTGAGTTTAATTGCGGCTGATAAGGACGTTAGCATGGGGCTATAACGGGAAAGCCCCTGCCGAAGCAGGGGCTTTGTATTGGGAAAGGGATATGATGAAGTTAGTCATCATACTGGTCATTCTCTTAGTGATTAGCCTACCAGCGTACTAAGAGACCAGAGGGGGGAGAAATCCTCCCTCGCCCTTCACCCTTACGGTAGGTCGAAAAAGCAGCTAAGTCAATGCTCGCTTTTTCGAGCCCGTTCGCAACTTAGGCAAAAATGACCTGAGCCCAGCGGGCCAGACCGGCGGTAACCGAACCAAAGTCATCGCCACCGGCAATCTCAATACCCGGTAGCTGCTGGGCCAGCGCTTTTTTGATCAGCGGCGAGCGGGCGCTACCGCCTGTCAGGTAGATAACGTCCGGCTTTTCACGACCGTTATCCAGCGCCAGCTGGACCTGCTCAAGAATGCGGGTTAACGGCTGATTAAGCGCGGTTTCCAGCCCCAGTTGATTGATGTCCGCCGCCAGCGTCGGGCTTAAGAACGGCAGGGCGGTGGTGATATCCGCTTTATCGGACAGCGCGATTTTGCTCTCTTCGGCGCTGCGCACCAGGCGGTAGCTCAGACGCTGCTGCCAGGTTTTCAGCAGCAGGCCGACTTTGTCCGAATCGCGGGCATCGCGCACCAGGTCACGCAGCATTCTGCCGTTGGCGGTGCTGTAAAAATCGGTTTGCGCCGGAACATCGTTGATGGCGACGGCGTTCCACCACGGCAGCACCGGCAGGGCGATGCCTTTTTCGGTTTCGCCGCCCATGCCCAACAGCGGCATCAGGCATTTGAACGCCAGGGCAATATCCAGATCGTTCCCGCCCACGCGACAGCCACTGTGCCCGAGCAGGCTGCTCTCACGGTCACGACGCGCACGCCATTGCGGGCCCATCAGCAGTAATGAGCAGTCGGTAGTCCCGCCGCCGATATCCACCACCAGGACGCGCTTTTCGGCGCTCAGCGTGGCTTCGAAATCCAGCCCCGCCGCCACCGGTTCATACTGGAACACCACGTCGGCGAAACCGGCGCGCTGTGCTGCACGCTCCAGAATGCCCTGGGCCTGTTCGTTGGCGTCATCGCCGCCGAGGCCCTGGAAGTTAATCGGACGGCCAATCACCGCCTGGGTGATGGTGTCGGTCAGTTGGGTTTGTGCCTGCTGCTTGATGTGCAGCATCATGGCGCACACCAGGTCTTCAAACAGCGCCACCTGCTGCGGCTTCAGCCCGCTGGCACCCAAAAACGACTTCGGCGATTTGACGAAGTACACTTCTTCAGGGTCGTCGATGTACTGTTTGAGTGACGCGAGACCAAACTGCACGCTTCCGGGCAGCACCTCGATATCTTCTTCGCGGTTATAGCGGATCGCCCGACGTAACAGCGCTTCGGTTTCATCCCCGGTGGCGGGCACGTCATGTTGACGATACAGCCACTCGCTGACCGATTCGCGCGTGGGGGCGCAGAGCATCGAAGGCAGCAGCGAACTGCCGTTTTCGAGCGTTAATAACTGCGGTGAATCACCGCGCATGACGGCCACTGAACAGTTCGCCGTACCATAGTCAAAACCAATAAACACCTTGCAAATTCCCCATGCCAGTGAAGAAAGGGCGACGACTTTAGCGGAATGTTACGCTGGCGACAACTGGAATATGAAAGCAAGGCACCAAACACCTTAAGCAGTTATGCTTGAGCGACTTACCGAGGAGGGATGATGTTTACGTTACCGTGGCAAGCGCCGTATGACTGGGCCTGGATGATGGGTTTTCTGGCGGCACGTACTGTTGAAGGCGTCGAACGCTTTGCAGGGCAAACCTATATCCGCAGTTTTGCCCTCGATGGTCATCAAGGCCTGATGCGCGTCACGCCGGACGAAGCCTCACAAACGCTGGTCATTACGCTGTCTGACGGCTTGTTGCCAGTGAAGGAGGCGTGTCTGCAACGCCTTGAACAGCTTTTCGATTTGCGCTGTGAGCCGCAGCAGATATCGGCGGCGCTGGGCGAACTGGCCGCCGCGCGACCGGGCCTGCGTCTGCCCGGCTGCGTAGATCCTTTTGAGCAGGGCGTGCGGGCGATCCTCGGTCAACTGGTGAGCGTGGCGATGGCAGCAAAGCTCACCAGCCGCGTGGCGAAGGCGTATGGCACGCCGCTGGAAGATGAACCCGGTTTCACCTGTTTCCCGACGCCGCAGCAACTGGCGCTGGCCTGTCCGCTGGCGCTGAAAGCGTTAGGTATGCCGGTCAGGCGCGCAGAGGCGTTGATTCATCTGGCGCAGGCGGCGATCTCCGGGGTGCTGCCGTTGACGCCGCCAGACAACATAGAGGCCGCAATGAAAGCCTTGCAAACTTTCCCCGGCATCGGCCGCTGGACGGCAAACTACTTCGCCCTGCGTGGCTGGCAGGCGAAAGACGTGTTCCTCCCGGACGACTATTTGATCAAACAGCGTTTTCCCGGCATGACCCCGGCGCAAATCCGCCGCTATGCGGAGCGCTGGCATCCCTGGCGTTCCTATGCCTTGTTGCACATCTGGTACAGCGACGCGTTTCAGCCTGCGGATCAGTTAATAGCGAAATAGCTGCTGTTAAGCACCAGTTCCAGCGGCTGGTTCGCCGCAATGGTATCGCCATAGATGAAATCGACCCCGATGCCGGAGAGGGTGTCCATGGTTAACGCCTGATGGGTCGGCCCGGCAATGGTCTTGAGCCCCAGGCGCTGCGCGTGGCCCTGCACGATGGTGACCATCATCTCGTCCATCAGGCTGGTATGAACGTTCCCGATGATGTCCGGATCCAGCATGATGTAATCCGCCATACCGGCCGACAGGTGTTCAAACAGTTCTAAATCCTGACCGACCTGGCTGATGATGATTTTGCAGCCCGCCTGGCGCAGTAGGTTCAGGCCGTCCTGAACCCCGGAGTGCATCAGGCTATCGGCGCTAAATACCAGATGCAGAAGTCGTGCGGGCATCCCGCTTTGCTGCAGCCCATCGAGAATGTCGTTTACCAAAACCGGCCCGGTCAGACCGGCCGCCGACAGCGGCAGGGTGACGCTTATCCCGCGGGCGGCAACCAAGTGCGCCCAGCGCTGGAAGAACTCCTGATAGATGCGTCGGTCGAGGGCGTGGACCAACTCCTGGTCTGCCAGCCCTCGGCGGAACGCCTGTTCTTCCACCATCTCACCTTCGCTGGTCCACAGGCGCAGCGACAGCAGCCAGAAGTTGCTGCTTTCTGGCACCCGTGGCGAGGCCACGCCGCGCGCCATCAGTAGCAGATGGTTGTCCCGCACCATGTTCCACTGTTCATCCAGAGACATCATGCTGCGCTGCTGATGCAGCCGGTCCAGCTGAGGCTCATACACGCTGACCATCCCGCGTCCGTTATTTTTCGAGGTGTAGCAGGCAACATCGGCCTGGGACATCACTTCCGAGGCCAGGGTGTTGTGCTCGTCAATCAGGGTGATCCCGGCGCTGGCCCCGATGCGGTGCAGGCGACCCTCCCACATAAAGTGATAATCATTAATGGCCTGAATGATGCGACCGGAAATATAGCGTGCGCTCTCGACGTTGCAGTCCGGCAGCAGCAGGCCAAATTCATCCCCGCCGAGGCGGGCCAGAATATCGCTGGTGCGCAGCATCCCGAGCATCATCGACGACAGCTCGCGCAGCAGCGCATCGCCCGCCGCGTGGCCTGCGGTGTCATTAACCGCCTTAAAGCGGTCGAGATCGATAAACACCAGGGCGTGACGCTGATGGGTTTCCTGCACGGTTTGCAGCAGGCGCTTGAGGTGATTCTCAAAGCTAACGCGGTTAGCGAGATGGGTCAGGGCATCGTGAGATGCGCTATAGCTCAGTTGGCGCAGCATCTTCCGGGATTCGGTCACATCCTGAATAACCAGCACCGAGCCGATGTTTTGCCCGTCGAGCGTGCTGAGCGGCGTAATGCTGTAATGGATATCATAACTGCCGCCTCGACGGCAGTGCAGCACCACGTCCTGTTCGATATCCGTCCGCGACATATCACCGCTGTGAATGTTTTCCATCAGCGGGCCGTTATCGCCAAAGGTGATGCGCAGCACGTTAAGCAGCGGCTGCTTCATCGCTTCGTCCTGATTCCAGCCACTCATTTTTTCGGCAACCGGATTCATAAAAATCACGTTCATATCGACGTCAGTACACAGCACCGCTTCCCCGATGGAATCCAGGGTAATGTGCAGGCGCTCTTTTTCCTGGAATAGCGCCTCGTTGAGCTGTTTCACCTCGGTCATATCCATATTGATGCCGAGCAGGCGCTCCACTTCGCCTTCTTTATTCAGCACCCGATTCGCCAGCGAGCGAATATGGCGAATGCCTTCTTTGACCTGGATACGGAATTCGAGTTTGAACGGCGCCCGGGCGCTGAGGGCGCTGCGGATAATGTGCTCCGCCTGCTCCCGGTCTTCTTCGACCAGACAGTTATGCCACAGTTGCCAGGTCGGCTTGAGGTGGGACGGGATCTCATACAGCTCAAACATGCGCTTATCCCAGGAGATAAGATCAGGCTCTAGCTCCCACTCCCAGATGCCAATCCCGCCCGCTTCGTTGGCGAGGGTAATGCGCTCCATCAGGCGCTTATTGACCCACTCGGTGTGTTTCAGGTCGTTAATGTCTTCAATCTGGGCAATGAAATAGAGCGGCGTCCCGTCGGCGTGGCGTACCAGCGACACCGCCAGCAGCGCCCAGACCACGTCACCTTTGCGCGTGTAGTAACGCTTTTCCATGGTGTAGGTGTTGATTTCGCCCCTGACCAACTGTTCGAGCTGCGCCAGGTCACTGTCGAGATCTTCCGGTAAGGTCAGTTGCTGGAAGGTCATGGCGCGCAGCTCGGTCTGGCTGTAGCCGAGGAATTTGCACAGGGCTTTGTTGGCCTGTAACCACTGGCCTTCGGTGCCCACCAGCGCCATGCCGATGGCGGAATACTCCATCGCATTGCGAAAGCGCTCTTCGCTCTCGGTAATGTGTTTGCGCTCCGCCCGGAAGGCGTACATCACCATAGTCATAATATTGGCGGGCAGCAGGATCATCAGGAACGGCAGCCACGGCACGTTGCTCATGGCGTAAATCTGCGGGGTGTGCAGGGTGACAGGGTGGCTCGCCATCATCAGCGAGACCATCATGATAGTGACAAGGAAAACGGTAAAGGCTTCCATGCGCGGCAGGCGCACCGCGCTCCACATTAGCAGGACGATTACGCAGGTAAACGGCCATGGCAGCCAGAGCATCGATATGGCGCTGAGTGCCAGGGTCACCGCCAGGGTGAGCAGGGTTTCCATCAGCATCCGCGGATTGCGATGGCGTAACAGATAGCGGCTCTTATACAGCAGGCCAAGCGGCACTAGCGCCAGGGCGCCAATAGACTCTGACAGCACCCACACCAGGAAGGTGTGGAGCGGCTGTTCGGCCGGGGCCAGCAGTAGTACCAGCACGCCGCCTACCAGCGGAGGGACCACCGCACTGGCCAGCGCCAGCCGCACCCAGTCGTGCAGGTTTTGCAGCGGGTTATAGCGCGGCAAAAATTTACGCAGCAGAATCGCGCCCAGCGCGGCTTCGGTGGCGTTAATTGCCGGATAAATCAGGTTCAGCGTACTCGGCGGGAACAGCACCCAGGATGCCAGCAGGCTGCCGAGCGTACAGGCGACGGCAATCGGGGGCCACATCTTCCCGGCGTGGCGATAAAACGCCACCATCATAATGGAGGTCGGGAACCACAGCGGCGCGAGAAAGGTGCCGAAACGCGTTAATTCCAGCGAGAAAAGCGTAAAAATGAACGTCAGCAGCCCGAGGCTAAACATGCGCAGGACGGGATGAGAGGGCGTAACGGGCACTTGCTGTTCAGATGTCTTCATTTACCGCTTTCCGCCAGGGCTTTCCGGCCGCGACTTTTCACGAGGAATTGGCCTGAATTCATTAGGATGATAAATGGGATCATGCTAGTACAAACAATTTACATTTCCTATGCCATCTGGTCATTATTTAACAGATTGCGAGATAAATTCAGGGTGCAGCGTGAAAACTGTCTAACACGTTGGAAAAGTGAACATATTAATTTGCGAATAGTCACTTTTTAGCCCTACAACGGTGAATGTTGTTTTCGACTGGTATCGACGGGCTGAAATCCCTATAATTGCCGCGTTTGGCGCTCCAGCGTCACCCTTCCTATCATCCAGGTTAATCAGGTCGCAAAAATATATGACTGATAAGTCTCATCAGTGCGTCATTATAGGCATCGCCGGCGCATCGGCTTCGGGTAAAAGTCTCATCTCCAGTACCCTTTACCGCGAATTACGTGAACAAGTTGGCGATGAACACATTGGTGTGATCCCTGAAGACAGCTATTACAAAGACCAGAGCCATCTGTCGATGGAAGACCGGGTTAAAACCAACTATGACCATCCGAGCGCGATGGATCACAGCCTGCTGTTTCAGCATTTGCAGATGCTCAAGCGTGGCGAGGCGATCGAACTGCCGGTGTACAGCTATGTCGAACATACCCGTATGCCGCAAACGGTGCATGTGAAGCCAAAGAAAGTCATCATCCTCGAGGGGATTTTGCTGCTGACTGATGCCCGTCTGCGTGAAGAGATGAACTTCTCTATTTTCGTCGATACCCCGCTGGATATCTGCCTGATGCGCCGCATCAAGCGTGATGTTAACGAGCGTGGCCGTTCAATGGACTCCGTGATGGCGCAATACCAGAAAACGGTTCGCCCAATGTTCCTGCAGTTTATTGAGCCGTCCAAACAGTACGCCGACATTATCGTGCCGCGTGGCGGGAAAAACCGCATCGCCATTGATATTCTGAAGGCCAAAATTAGTCAGTTTTTTGAATAATTCCCCTGAATTATGTACTGTGCATAATGACCCGGTAGACGCCGGGCATACTGCATTAAAGGAGATAACGCATGCGTCTGTGTGACCGAGATATTGAAGCCTGGCTGGATGAAGGCCGTCTTGCGATTACCCCGCGACCGCCGATGGAACGCATTAATGGTGCGACGGTGGACGTTCGCCTCGGCAATAAATTCCGTACGTTTAGCGGACACACGGCAGCGTTTATCGACCTGAGCGGGCCGAAAGCTGAGGTCAGCGCCGCGCTTGACCGCGTGATGAGTGAAGAAATCGTGCTGGCCGAAGGCGAAGCATTCTATCTGCACCCGGGCGAACTGGCGCTGGCCGTGACCCTGGAATCCGTGACCCTGCCTGCGGATTTAGTGGGCTGGCTTGACGGACGCTCTTCTCTGGCGCGACTGGGCCTGATGGTTCACGTGACCGCACATCGCATCGATCCCGGCTGGTCCGGCTGCATCGTGCTTGAATTCTACAACTCGGGCAAACTGCCGCTGGCACTGCGCCCGGGAATGCTTATCGGTGCCCTGAGCTTCGAACCGCTTTCTGGCCCGGCTGCACGGCCCTACAACCGCCGCGAAGACGCGAAGTATCGCGATCAGCAGGGTGCGGTTGCCAGTCGTATCGATAAAGACTGAGCGTGACTGAGACGTCGGAGACATCATGAGACGAATTCTGACAACGCTGATGATTTTGCTGGTGGTGATCGTCGCCGGCCTGTCGGCGCTGGTGCTGCTGGTTAATCCGAACGACTTCCGCGACTACCTGGTGCGCCAGGTGGCGGAGCGCAGCGGGTATCAACTTCAACTGGACGGCCCGCTGCGCTGGCACGTCTGGCCGCAGCTCAGTATTCTTTCCGGCAGAATGACCCTGACCGAACCGGGGGCTGCCGCGCCGTTGGTGAAAGCCGACAACATGCGTCTCGATGTGGCGCTGATGCCGCTGCTGTCGCATCAGCTGCAGGTCAATCAGGTAATGCTCAAAGGAGCAGTGATTGAGCTGACGCCGAAGACTGAAGCGGTGAAGGGCAAAGATGTTCCGGTCCCACCGCGCGAAAATACCTTGCCTCAGGCTCCGGAAGACAAAGGCTGGTCCTTTGATATCGCCAAACTGCAGGTCGACGACAGCGTGCTGGTGTTCCAGCATGAAGGCGACGATCAAATCACGATTCGTGATATTAAACTGCAAATGGAGCAGGACAACCATTACCTCGCCAGCGTTGATTTCTCCGGTCGCGTCAACCGCGATCAGCGTGACCTGAACCTCTCCTTCAGCGCGCAGATTAACGCGGGCGATTATCCTCATTCACTGACCGCCACCTTTAGCCAGCTCAACTGGCAGCTGCAGGGGGCCGATCTGCCGCCGCAGGGCATCGGCGGGCAGGCCTCATTGCAGGCTGAATGGCAGGAAGATCATAAGCGCCTGAGCTTTAGCCAGCTGCAGCTGACGGCGAATGACAGCTCGCTTGGCGGCGACGGCCACGTGGTGCTGGCAGACAAACCGGAGTGGACGCTGAACCTGCACGCGGACAAGCTCAATTTCGATAACCTGCTTTCTCAGGCCAATCCATCGGCAAACGCCAGCGTCAATCAGCAAGGACAAAGCCAGTCTCGCCAGCAGCGTCCGGTGATCGCCGAGAACATGAGTACCCCGGACTACAGCAGTCTGCGCGGCTTCCGGGCGGGCATTGCGCTCAATGCCAAACAAGTTTTGTGGCGCGGCATGAATTACAGCGATGTTAACGTGCAGGCTAACAATGATTTCGGCCAGCTTACTATCGCCGAACTGCAGGGCAAAATCGACGGCGGCACCCTGTCGCTGCCGGGCAGCGTTGATGCCCGCCACGATACGCCGGTCTCAACCTTCCAGCCGAAGATCGACAATATCCAAATCGCGACCCTATTGAAGGCCTTTGATTACCCTATCAACCTCACCGGTAAGCTGTCGCTCGACGGCGAGTTCAGCGGCGGCAAAATTGATGCGGACAGCTTCCGTCGCAGCTGGCAGGGCCAGGCCAAAGTCTCGCTGCTGGATTCCCGTGCCGAAGGGCTGAACTTCCAGCAGCTGGTGCAGCAGGCGGTCGAACGCAGTACCCATGTGACAGCCAAAGAAAATCTGGAAAGCGCCACCCGTCTGGATGAATTCTCCAGCAATCTGGAATTAGACAACGGCGTAATGACGCTCGACGAAATGACCGGTAAATCGTCCTTACTGGCGCTGGACGGCAAGGGCACGCTGGATCTGGTCAAAGAAGAGGGCGACATGCGCTTCAATGTGCGCGTGGTGGACGGCTGGGAGGGCGAAAGCAAGCTGGTAGAAACCCTGAAGAAAACGGCGATCCCGTTGCGCGTCTACGGTAAATGGACCGCGCTCAACTACAGTTTGCACGTGGATCAGGTGCTGCGTAAGCAATTGCAAAGCGAAGCCCGTGACCGTCTCAAAGCCTGGGCTGACAAAAACCAGGATAGCCAGTCGGGCAAAGACCTTAAAAAATTGTTAGACAAACTCTAATTCAGTCATAGAGAAAAGGCCCGGCATTGCTGTCGGGCCTTTTTTGTTGAACCGTCTCAAACTTGGTAATCGAGTTCCGGGCGCGCGGGCGGGAATATCTGCACCCGCTGTACGCGGTGATTTTCCACCTGTAACGTTTTCAGGGTAAATCCGTCGATGTCGACGGTTTCGCCCGCGGTCGGTACGCGCTGCAAATGTTCCATCAGCAGCCCGGCGATGGTGTGATACTCGCGCTTTTCATCCAGCGGCATCGGCACAAACTGCACCAGATCTTCCAGCGGCATATGACCGTTCGCGGTCCAGCTACCGTCGGCATTTTTCTGGATGTCGTGGCGGGCATCAATCTCCTGCACCTCATTGGGCAGGTTCCCGGCGATGGTTTCCATCACGTCGCTGAGCGTCACAATCCCTTCCACTGAACCGAATTCATCGACCACAAACGCAAAGTGGGTGCGGGCGTTACGGAACTGCTCCAGCGCAGGCAATAGCGGCAGCGTCTCCGGGAACACCAGCGGCTGGCGCACCAGCGCGCGTAAATCCAGCGGTTCACCGTGCAGCGACTGGTTCAGCAGGTCAATCACGTGTACCACGCCCAACAGTTCCTCATCGCTATCGCCCCCGGTGACCACCAGACGGGTATGCTGGTTCTTGTCCAGCAGGGCGCGGATCTCCGCTTCCGGAGCGCTAAGGTCGATATGTTCGATATCGTGGCGCGAAGTCATGATGCTGCTGACGCTGCGCTGATTGAGATTCAGCACCCGCTCGATCATACGTCGTTCCTGCGGGTCGAAAACCGGCTCATCCTTATGGTCTGCAATTAAAGATGCGGTCTGCGCATCCAGCTCGGCGTCTTCTTTCTGTCCGCTGAGCAGGCGCATCACCGCCTCGGTGGTACGGCTGCGCAGGCTCTGGTTGGCCGACAGAAAACGGCGGCGGTTAAAGTTCGCCAGCTGGTTCAGGGCCTCGATCATCACCGAGAAGCCAATTGCGGCGTACAGATACCCTTTCGGGATGTAGAAGCCAAAGCCTTCTGCCACCAGGCTAAAACCAATCATCAGCAGGAAGCTCAGACACAATATGACGATGGTCGGGTGATTATTCACGAAGCGGGTCAGCGCCTTGCTGGCGAACAGCATCATGCTGATGGCGATCACCACTGCCGCCATCATGACCAGCAGATGGTCGACCATGCCGACGGCGGTGATCACCGAGTCGAGGGAGAACACCGCATCGAGCACCACAATTTGCGCCACCACCGCCCAGAATTTTGCCCCGCGCCGCTGCGTCGGGCCGTCGTTATCTTTCCCTTCCAGCCGCTCGTTCAGTTCAACCGTGGCTTTAAATAACAGGAATAACCCGCCGCCGAGCATGATTAAATCGCGCGCGCTGAAGCTCAAATCCCGCACGGTAAACAGCGGACGGGTGAGGGTGACCAGCCACGAGATGGACGCCAGCAACAGCAGGCGCATCACCATTGCCAGCACCAGCCCGGTAATACGAGCCCGGTTACGTTCTGAGGGCGGCAGCTTTTCCGCGAGGATCGCGATAAACACCAGATTATCAATCCCGAGCACTAGCTCGATGACGACCAGGGTGATAAGCCCTGCCCAGATTGAGGGATCGGCAATCCATTCCATACGTTGTTCAAACCCTTCTGTAACGTTGACTCAAATTCTATTATACCCTGAGTTTAATCTTAAATAATTGGCGTTGCATGGAAATTATATATCCCTATAGTTTACGTTATTAATTATTTTATTTCCTTATAACCTCCGCTATATCCCGTATCCGGCGCTACTGCTGTCAATGTCAATATAAAGATAATCCTAAAAGCTGAAGCCGATTCTTAATATTTATCCTAAAAGCAACGCCGATAGGAGTTGTTACCTTGTCGAATATTGTCATTGCTGTAACAATCGAATCGTTAAATGAATATTAGGGATCGCCGATGGGATTATTACCAGCGGAGAAACCAATCATTTGATGTTTTATACACACTCTCTCTGTCCCGACCAGCGCCTCGTGCCGGGATGGCTCATAACATAATGATTAAACAGTGGATTGGTAACTGAAAGCCAAGGGCGGTAGCGTGCCCGCTGGCCGCTAATTCAAACTGGATTATTCTGTCAACTGTTAGCGAGCGGATAAAGTTTTTTTAGGAATGATGCCAGTTATATTTCGTTTCGGTTAACGGCATTCTCAATGTAAATGACCTGAATGAAATCTGGTTTGTTTTATTCGCACAGGATAATTTCTCTGCCAAAGTGATAAATAATCAATGATGAAATCCCAACTGAAATTGATGCCATTATTGGTGTCTGCAATCCTGATGAGCGGTTGCACGGTCCTGCCCGGCAGCAATATGTCGACCTTCGGAAAAGATGTGGTTAAGCAGCAAGACGCTGATTTTGACATCGACCGGATGGTGAATGTTTATCCGCTGACCCCGCGACTGATTGAACAACTGCGTCCACGTCCGAACGTCGCGCAGCCCAACATGTCGCTGGATCAGGAGTTAAGCAATTATCAGTATCGCGTGGGCGCGGGTGACGTGCTCAGCGTCACCGTCTGGGACCACCCGGAGTTAACCACTCCCGCGGGTCAGTATCGTAGCTCCAGCGATACCGGTAACTGGGTTCAGCCCGACGGCTCGATTTTCTATCCCTACATTGGCCGCGTGCAGGTCGTGGGTAAAACCCTGGCAGAAATCCGCGACATGATAACCGGGCGTCTCGCCACCTACATCACCGACCCGCAGGTTGACGTGAACGTGGCGGCCTTCCGCTCTCAAAAAGCCTACGTCTCCGGCCAGGTGAACAAATCAGGTCAGCAGGCCATTACCAACGTGCCGCTGACCGTGCTTGACGCCATCAACGCCGCAGGCGGGATGACGGACCTGGCAGACTGGCGCAACGTGGTGCTGACCCATAACGGCAAAGAGCAACGCATTTCCCTGCAGGCGCTGATGCAAAACGGCGATCTGAGCCAGAACCGCCTGCTGTATCCGGGCGATATCCTGTTCGTACCGCGCAACGATGATCTGAAAGTCTTCGTGATGGGCGAAGTGAAGAAACAGAGCACCCTCAAAATGGACTTCAGCGGTATGACGCTGACCGAAGCGCTGGGCCAGGCAGAAGGTCTGGACATGACGGCCTCCAACGCCAGCGGCATCTTCGTTATCCGTCCGCTGAAAGACGACAAAAACGGCAAAATTGCCAACGTCTATCAGCTCGATATGTCCGACGCGACCTCACTGGTCATGGCGACCAACTTCACGCTGCAACCGTATGACGTGGTGTACGTCACGACCGCACCGGTCACGCGTTGGAACCGTCTGATCAACCAATTGCTGCCGACCATCAGTGGCGTTCGCTACATGACGGATGCGGCGAAAGATATCCATACCTGGTAACCATTATGTTCAACAAAATTCTGGTGGTATGCGTCGGCAATATCTGCCGTTCTCCGACGGGGGAGCGGCTGCTGAAAAATTATCTTCCGTCGCTGCACGTGGACTCGGCAGGTCTTGGGGCGCTGGTGGGCAAAGGGGCAGACGACAGCGCCGCAAGCGTGGCTGCCATTCACAACATTTCCCTGGACGGGCACTGCGCCCGTCAAATCTCCGGAAAGATGTGCCGCGAATACGATCTCATTCTGACCATGGAAAAACGCCACATTGCCCGTCTGTGCGAAATCGCACCGGAAATGCGCGGCAAAGTGATGCTGTTTGGTCACTGGGATGATGAGCGCGAGATCCCCGATCCTTATCGCAAGAGTCGCGACGCTTTTGAAGCGGTTTACCACTTACTCGATCAGTCTGCCCGTCAGTGGGCGCAGGCACTGAAAGTACAGCAGGGATAACAATGACAGATAACGTAAAACAGTCGCTCCCACACGCGTCGGGCGGTGATGAAATCGATATTGGCCGCCTGGTCGGCACCGTGGTTGAGGCAAAATGGTGGGTGCTCGGCATTACCGCTGTATTCGCTGTGGCCGCGGTGGTGTACACCCTTTTTGCGACCCCTATCTACAGCGCCGATGCGCTGGTGCAGATTGAGCAAAACACCAGCAGCTCTCTGGTGCAGGATTTAAATTCGGCGCTGAACAGCAAGCCGCCCGCGTCTGACGCGGAAATTCAGCTGATCCAGTCCCGTATGGTGCTCGGCAAAACCGTTGATGACCTGAATCTGGACATCGCGGTGACCAAAAATACGATGCCGATTTTTGGTGACGGTTGGGAACGCCTGATGGGCCGTGCCAATGAGAGCGTCAACGTGGATACCTTCACGCTGCCAGCGGGTATGCGCGAGCAGGTGTTTACCCTCGAAGTGCTCGGGCCTAACCGCTATCAGCTCACCAGCGACGGTGGCTTCAGTGCGCGCGGCGTTGTTGGGCAGCCGCTGAACAAATCCGGCGTCACGCTGTTAGTTAGCGCCATCCATGCGCAGGCCGGGGGCGAATTTACCGTCACCAAATACTCAACGCTGGGGATGGTCAAAAACCTGCAAAACAACCTGACGGTCACCGAAAACGGTAAAGACACCGGGGTGCTGAGCCTGACGTTCACTGGCGAAGACAAAGATCAGATCCGCCTCATCCTCAACAGCATCGCTGAAAACTATTTGGCGCAAAATATTGAGCGCAAATCGGAAGAAGCCTCCCGCAGCCTGCGTTTCCTCGCCAAACAACTCCCGGAAGTGCGGACCCGTCTGGACGATGCGGAGAACAAACTCAACGCTTATCGCCAGCAGAAAGACTCGGTGGATATGTCGCTGGAAGCGAAATCGGTGCTCGATTCGGTGGTCAACATTGATGCCCAGCTTAACCAGCTGACCTTCAGCGAAGCGGAGATTTCGAAGCTCTACACCAAACGTCACCCGGCATACCGGACGCTGTTGGAAAAACGCAAAACGCTGGAAGAAGAGAAGGCTAACCTCAACAAACGCATCACCGCGATGCCGGAAACCCAGCAGGAAATCGTGCGTCTGACGCGTGATGTGGAATCCGGGCAGCAGGTTTACATGCAGCTGCTGAACAAACAGCAGGAGTTGAAAATTCAGGAAGCGAGCACCGTCGGCGACGTGCGCATCGTGGACTCCGCCATCACCCAGCCTGGCATCCTGAAGCCGAAAAAAGCGCTGATTGTGTTTGGCGGCATCATCCTCGGCTTGATGCTCTCTATTCTGGGCGTGCTGCTGCGTTCGCTGTTCAACCGTGGGATTGAAAGCCCGCAGGTGCTGGAAGACAACGGCATCAACGTGTATGCCAGCATTCCGCTGTCTGAATGGCAGAAGAAACGCGACCATGTGAAAACCATCAAGGGCGTCAAACGCTATAAGCAGAGCCAGCTGTTGGCGGTGGGCAATCCGACGGATCTGGCCATTGAAGCGGTGCGTAGTCTGCGAACCAGCCTGCACTTCGCCATGATGCAGGCCAGCAACAATGTGCTGATGCTGACCGGGGTCAGCCCGTCAATCGGCAAAACCTTTGTCTGTGCCAACCTGGCGGCGGTGATCAGCCAAACCGGCAAGCGCGTATTGCTTATCGACTGTGATATGCGTAAGGGCTACACCCATGAACTGCTCGGCACCACCAACGATAACGGTCTGTCGGAAGTGCTGGTTGGCAAAAGTGAGATTGCGAGCTGTGCGAAGCGCACGTCAATTACCAACTTCGACCTGGTGACGCGCGGGCAGGTGCCGCCGAACCCTTCCGAACTGCTGATGAGCGACCGCTTTGCTGAACTGGTGAAATGGGCCAGCAGCCAGTACGACCTGGTGCTTATCGATACCCCGCCAATTCTGGCGGTGACCGATGCCGGGATCGTCGGTCGCCATGCGGGCACCACGCTGATGGTGGCACGCTACGCGGTCAACACCCTGAAAGAAGTGGAAACCAGCCTCAGTCGCTTCGAGCAAAACGGTATTCACGTTAAAGGGGTCATCCTCAACTCTATCTTCCGTCGGGCCACCGGTTATCAGGACTACGGCTACTACGAGTACGAATACAAATCCGACAGTAAATAATACACCTGACCCCTCACCCTAACCCTCTCCCCACAGGGGAGAGGGGACTGTGTTGTGCGGTCGTTCATCGCCATTTGGGGAATAAAAATGACCATACAAAACCCTCTGATCTCGATTTACATGCCAACCTGGAACCGGCAGCAGCTGGCCATTCGCGCCATCAAATCGGTGCTGCGCCAGGATTATCCTCACTGGGAAATGATTATCGTCGACGACTGTTCCTCCTCCTTTGAACAGTTGCAGCAGTATGTCGACGGGCTGAATGACGCCCGCGTGCGTTATACCCGCAACGACTTCAACTCCGGGGCGTGCGCGGTACGCAATCAGGCGATTTTGCAGGCCAAAGGCCAGTTCATCACCGGCATCGACGATGACGATGAATGGACGCCGAACCGTCTGTCGGTATTCCTCGAGCACAAGCACCAGCTCACATCGCACGCGTTTCTGTATGCCAATGACTACGTCTGCGAAGGCGAAGTCTATTCCCAGCCCGCGAGCCTGCCGCTGTACCCGAAATCACCGTTCTCGCGCAAGCTGTTCTTCAAGCGCAACATCATTGGTAATCAGGTCTTTAGCTGGGCGTGGCGCTTCAAAGAGTGCCTGTTCGATACCGAGCTGAAGGCGGCACAGGATTACGACATTTTCCTGCGGATGGTCACCGAATACGGCGAGCCGTGGAAGGTGGAAGAAGCGACACAAATACTGCACATCAACCACGGTGAAATGCAGATTACGTCGTCGCCGAAAAAATTCTCCGGCTATTTCCACTTCTACCGTAAGCACAAAGACAAATTTGACCGCGCGAGTAAAAAGTACCAGCTGTTCACGCTGTACCAGATCCGCAACAAGCGCATGACCTGGCGCACGTTACTGACCCTGCTGTCGGTGCGTAACGGCAAACGTCTGGCCGATGGCCTGCGGGGGAAATAATGCTGCTCGAAGATTTACGCGCTAACAGCTGGAGCCTGCGTCCGTGCTGCATGGTGATGGCCTATCGCATCGCCCATTTCTGCTCGGTATGGCGTAAGAAAAGCGTCATTAACAACCTGTGGGCCGCCCCGGTGTTGCTGATGTACCGCTTTATCACCGAATGTCTGTTTGGCTATGAAATTCAGGCCGCAGCCACCATTGGTCGTCGCTTCACCATCCATCACGGTTATGCCGTGGTCATCAATAAATTCGTGGTGGCGGGGGATGATTTCACCATTCGCCACGGCGTCACCATTGGGAACCGCGGCCCGGACAGCCTGGCCTGCCCGGTGATTGGCAACGGCGTTGAGCTCGGGGCGAACGTGGTGATGATTGGCGAGATAACCATTGGCAATAACGTCACTGTCGGCGCGGGCAGCGTAGTACTGGACAGCGTACCGGATAACGCGCTGGTGGTGGGTGAAAAAGCGCGAGTAAAGGTCATTAAATGAATATTCTGCAATTTAACGTCCGTCTCGCAGAAGGCGGGGCGGCAGGCGTGGCGCTGGATTTACACCAGCGCGCGCTGCAACAGGGCATGGCATCGCATTTTGTCTACGGTTACGGCAAGGGCGGCAAGAAAAGCGTCAGCCATGACGACTACCCGAACGTCATCAAACACACCTCGCGTGTGACCTCGATGGCCAACCTGGCGCTGTTCCGTCTGTTCAATCGTGATGTGTTCGGCAATCTGAACAATCTCTACCGCACCGTGACCCGCACGGCCGGGCCGGTGGTGCTGCATTTTCACGTGCTGCACAGCTACTGGCTGAATCTGGAAGAGGTGGTGGATTTTTGCCACAAGCTGAAAGCGCACAAGGGCGACGTGAATTTCGTCTGGACGCTGCATGACCACTGGAGCGTAACCGGACGTTGTGCGTTTCTCGACGGTTGCGACGCGTGGAAAAGTGGCTGCGGCAAATGCCCGACGCTGACCAACTATCCGCCGGTTAAAATTGACCGCGCGAGCCAGTTAGTCAACGGTAAGCGCCAGCTGTTCCGCGAAATGATTGCCCTGGGCTGCCAGTTTATCTCGCCGAGCCAGCACGTAGCCGACGCCTTTAATCGTCTGTACGGGGAAGGGCACTGCCAGATTATTAACAACGGTATTGATGTGGCGACCGAAGCCATTCTGGCAGAACTGCAGCCGATGAGTGTCACCGGCAGTAAGCCGAAAATCGCGGTGGTGGCGCATGATTTACGCTACGACGGCAAAACTAATCAACAGCTGGTGCGCGACATCATCGCCCTCGGCGATGCGGTGGAAGTTCACACCTTCGGCAAGTTCTCCCCGTTCGACGGGAGCAACGTTATCAACCACGGCTTCCTGACCAACAAGCGCCAGCTGATGAGCGAACTCAATCAACTGGATGCGCTGCTGTTCAGCTCGCGGGTCGATAACTATCCGCTGATCCTGTGCGAAGCGCTGTCCATCGGCGTGCCGGTGATCGCCACCCCAAGCGAGGCGGCGCAGGAAGTGCTGGCGAAATCCGGCGGTCGCACCGTCAGCGCCGGGGAAGTGTTGCAGCTGGTACAGCTGCCGAAAGCGCAGATTGCGGAGGCCATTTTCGGCACCACGCTTGACGCGTTCCGCACCCGCAGCCGTGAGGCCTACAGCGGACAACAGATGCTGGAGGAATATGTCTCGTTCTATCAGAATCTGTAGCTATCTGCTGCTGCCGTTAATCTACCTGCTGGTTAACGTCAAAATCGCCCAGCTCGGCGAAAGCTTCCCAATCACCATTGTCACCTTCCTGCCGGTACTGCTTTTGTTATACGTCGAGCGCATCAGCCTGAAAAAGCTGATGATTGCGCTGGGTGCCGGGGCAGGGCTGACGCTGTTCAACTACATCTTTGGTCAGTCGCTGGATGCCAGCAAATACGTCACCTCGACGATGCTGTTTATCTACATCGTCATCATCATCGGCATGGTGTGGAGTATTCGCTTTAAAACCATTTCCCCGCACAACTACCGCAAAATCCTGCGCTTCTTTTATGTGGTGGTTGGGCTGATAGTGATGCTGGCGGCGCTGGAGATGGCTCAGATTATCCTCAGCGGTGGCAGCAGCCTGATGGAGATAATTTCGAAATATCTTATTTACAGTAACAGCTATGTTCTGAACTTTATCAAGTTCGGCGGCAAGCGAACCACTGCCCTTTATTTCGAACCGGCGTTCTTCGCTCTGGCATTAATCTCAATTTGGCTCAGCATCAAACAGTTCGGTATCAAAACACCTAAGACCGATGCTATGATTCTGGCAGGGATAGTTCTCTCAGGATCGTTTTCCGGGGTAATGACGTTTATCCTGTTTTATTTACTGGAGTGGGCCTTCCAGTATCTGAATAAGGAAGCGATCAGTAAAAAATTGCCACTGGCGATTATCTCGCTGGCGGTCTTTTTAGTCGGTTTAGTATTTGCATTTCCGTATATATCTGAGCGCCTCGGCGACCTCGGCACGGAAGGCTCGTCCTCGTATTACCGAATTATCGGCCCACTGGTGATGGTCGGTTATTCTCTGACCCATATTGATGGGGTAGTACGTTTCGGATCGCTTTACGAATATGTTGCATCATTCGGAATCTTTAACGGTGCGGATGTCGGTAAAACCATAGACAATGGTCTGTATCTGCTAATCATTTATTTTTCATGGTTCGCCGTTTTCCTGACAGCCTGGTATATGTCGAAAGTCGGAAAAATGATGATTAGCGCGTTTGGTAATAACCAAAACTTTCGCGTTCAGCTGTTTTTGTTCTTTCCGGTGTCACTGTTTTTTACCGGTTCGATTTTCAGCCCGGAATATGCGTTTTTAATTGTGTGTCCATTTATTCTGCGTAAAGCGCTGAAACTGACGGACAGCTAATAAGGAGTCGAAAAATGTTGCTGAGCGTGATTACCGTTGCATTTCGAAATTATGAAGGCGTGGTGAAAACCTGGGCGTCATTGGCTCATCTGGCGCGCGATCCGGGCATTCAATTTGAGTGGATAGTGGTTGACGGCGGCTCTGCTGATGGCACAGCCGAATTTCTGCAAAACCTCAACGGTGAGTACAACTTACGTTACCTCAGCGAGAAGGACAAAGGCATCTATGATGCCATGAATAAAGGCATTGAGATGTCACGCGGGAAGTTTGCCATCTTCCTTAACTCAGGCGACATCTTCCACGAAGATATCGCCCAGTGCGTGCGACAGCTCAACGGCCTGAATGATGACGCGATGGTGATTGGCGATGCGATGCTGGACTTTGGTGACGGACATAAAATCCGCCGCAGCGCGAAGCCAGGTTGGTATATTTATCACAGCCTGCCGGCCAGCCATCAGGCTATTTTCTTCCCGTTAACGGGGCTGCAGCGTTATCCGTACGATCTGCAATATCGCGTATCTTCCGATTACGCCCTGGCGGCAAAAATGTATAAAGAAGGTTATGCCTTCAAACGTATTAAAGGTCTGGTATCTGAATTTTCAATGGGCGGGGTGTCAACCTCGAATAATCTGGAATTATGCCGGGATGCTAAAAATGTGCAGCGTCAGATATTACGGATGCCAGGTTTTTTAGCGGAAATTTCTCTGCGGTTACGTTTACGCACCACTGGCAAGACCAAAGCCTTATATAACAAATAGTCAATATAAGGAATAACGATGCAAGATTTAAGCGGGTTCTCGGTGCCAAAAGGCTTCCGGGGCGCGGGCGGCATTAAAGTGCAATTGTGGTGGGCGGTGCAGGCGACATTATTTGCCTGGTCGCCGCAGGTTCTCTACCGCTGGCGCGCTTTTTTATTACGCCTGTTTGGCGCAAAAATAGGAAAAAACGTAGTGATTCGCCCCTCGGTAAAAATTACCTATCCGTGGAAATTAAGCCTCGGCGATAACGCGTGGGTGGGCGATGACGCGGTGTTATATACCCTTGGCGACATTACCATCGGTGCCAATTCGGTGGTGTCGCAGAAATGTTATTTGTGTACCGGCAGTCACGATTATATGAGCGCGCATTTTGATATTAACGCGACGCCGATTGTGATTGGCGAGAAATGCTGGCTGGCAACGGATGTGTTTGTAGCACCGGGCGTCACGATTGGTGATGGCACCGTCGTTGGCGCGCGCAGCAGCGTATTTAAATCGCTCGCGGCAAATCAGATTTGCCGGGGCAACCCCGCAGTGGTGACGCGCGAACGCGTTGAAACTATTAACTCCCTGTAAGTAGAGGAATATAAACATGTCAAAAGTCGCACTCATCACCGGCGTTACCGGGCAGGATGGTTCTTATCTGGCAGAATTACTGCTGGAAAAAGGGTATGAAGTTCACGGTATTA
>NZ_JBIGIN010000045.1:0-35881 GCF_043558715.1 Scandinavium sp. M-37 | reverse complement strand
ACATAAAAAAATCCGTAATCCCTGTGAGATTACGGATTCTTACACAACCACTGGATCGGTCAACCGATCCTTAACTGATCGGCATTACGCTCGCGCGGCCTTTTTTATTGATTCATTCCGATATGCCTACCAAACGGGCATTTCATCCTGCAGGAAAGGATTATGTACGCGCTCATGACCGAGCGTCGACATTGGGCCGTGACCCGGAATAAAGCTGACCGCATCACCCAGTGGCAATAATTTGCGCTTAATCGAATCGATTAGCTGCCCATGATCGCCGCGTGGGAAATCACTGCGCCCTACTCCACCTTTAAAGATTACATCCCCTGAGATAAGCAGCTGCGAAGCGGCGTCAAAGAAGACGATGTGCCCCGGCGTATGTCCCGGACAATGCAGAACCTGCAAGCTGACGTTACCGACGGTGACGGTATCACCTTCGTTAAGCCAGCGGTCTGGCGTTAACGGCAGACAATCTTCGAGACCGAACATCCGGCTCTGAGCCGGCAGCCCCTGAAGCCAGAACTCATCTTCTTTTTCCGGTCCGACAACCGGTACACCGTAATGCTGTGCCAGTTCCGCGGCGGCACCCACGTGATCGAGATGACCGTGGGTCAGCAGGATCTGCATCAGCGTCACGCCTGCGGCGGTCACTTCCTGTTTAATACGCTCAGCATCACCACCCGGGTCCACCAGTGCAGCGAGTTTCGTTTGCTCACACCAGATGAGCGAACAGTTCTGGGCGAAAGCCGTAACCGGAATAATACGATAGTTCATGATGCTCCTGTTTCGTTACCAGGTCCGGACCGGCCCGGTATCAATATGCACAAAGTTACTACGTGGGTAATATCCTACACCACCTGCGCGCATAGATAACGCAGCTTTGCGAATATTGCTTAACGAAACGCCTTCAATATGAAAATCCATCGCCTGGCCTTTGGTGTGATAGCTGTGTTTCGCTACCCCGCGGCTGTGAGCGCGCAGTTCATCGTTGGTATTTAATGAACGATAGCCGGAAATAAGCTGCACGGGCTTGTTGGTCCCCAACAGTCCCTGAAGGCGGTACAGATGGTCGAAGAGCTTTGGATCGATGGATTTCATTTTATTCGCGCGATAGTCTCGGAAAAAATGATTGAGTCTTGCTAATTCATCCTGAATATAGCCTCTGCCATCGAAAAACTCCGCTTTGAGCGTCTCACCGGTATGCAGGTTATTGAGCGTCAAAACACGCGGACGTGGTGTCGAGAGGGTGGCAAATGCTGGCGTTGGCAGGATGGCCGCTGCGCCAAGCGCAACACCACCTAACGCCAGCAATTTGCGGCGATTAGCGTCAAATTTGTCCATGATAATCAGGTCTTCAAGTAAGTGATCGTTATTTATGCACTTCTGGCGCACGAAGGGCACCTTAACCGCCGTTGGAAGCGACGTCAAGGTTCCCTAACCCCAGTCAATTCAGGCCCTGTAGCGATTTGGGCCTGAATTGGCTAATTTATACGACACCTGAATTATCTGAACTTCTTCATTTACCTAATTAATTGTTCCGCTTTTGGCAGGATTTGTGCGCCAGATCGCGCGGTGAGATCATAATTGTAAATATCTGTACGATATTGTGCCCGGCCATCTGCGCCGACGAAGGCCGTCAGGTAATAGAGGTTAACCGGGATATTCTGGCGGATATTCACGTAACGCGTGTTCCCCTGTTTAAGGGCATCAGAGATCCGCGTGTCATTCCAGCCTGCATCCTGTAACAACATATTAGCGAGCTCTGATGCTTTATTGACGCGTACACAGCCTGAACTCAGCGCTCGCGAATCTTTCTGGAACAGGGTGTGGTTCGGCGTATCGTGCAGATAGATAGCATCCGAGCTCGGCATATTGAATTTGTAACGCCCCAAGGAGTTATGGGCCCCCGGCGCCTGCTGGAAACGGAACGGCAAATTCGAAGGAGTGATCGTCGACCAGTCTACGTGATAAGGGTTAATGGCCTCGTTGCTGTTCCAGCCGCGCAAGACGGTATAACCGTGTCTGTCCAGATAACCTGGGTCGTTCCATACTTTCGGCAGAATATCTTTGCGGGCCAGGGTCGAGGGGACGTTCCACGGTGGATTGACCACCACGTTATTCAGGGCGCTGCTCATCATTGGAGTCTTACGATCCGGTCGGCCAACGATGACTCGGGAATCCAGAACCTGATTCCCATCGAGGTAATACACCAGCGAGTAGGCCGGAATATTGACCATGATGCCGGTGGAAAGCTTGCCCGGCAGGAGTCGCAGACGCTGGATATTCAGCGCCAGCACGCCCGCCCGCTGTGCCGGGCTGACATTCAGCCAGTCACGAGTGGCCTGGCCAATCACGCCATCCGCCCCCAGCCCTTGCCAGGTCTGGAAGCGCTTCACCGCCTCCACCAGCTGACGGTCGTAAATCGCAGGCGCGTTGCTGTTCGCTTTAGCTTTCTTCGCAGGCAGAGCAGACGGGCTGATCACTGGGTTATCTCCCGGCAGGACGATATCCGACGCAGGATCCATCATTCCGGTGCGCTGAAGAATTTCGCGTAGCGCCGGAACGTCTTTACTCCACTGCCCCGGAGAAAGTTTGGCGGTACTGGTCAGCTGCGGCCACGGACGGGAATCGGTCAGTTGGGCCAGCAGCGCCTGATGCATCGCCGCATACTGAGGATGCTGCGGGGCCAGACTGGCCACAAACTGCGGCAGGGAGCCATTATCCAGCGCCAGCTGCCATTGGCTAATGACCGACAGTGGCGGCGTGGTGAGCGTGTAAGGTTTGTCACTGTACAGCCAGCGAGTCCCCTGCATCGGAAGACTGCTGATGAACTGGAGGTAGCCCATCATCGCATCGGAAAGCACCACATCACGCGCCATGCCGGTAACGGCCGGATCGGTCAATAGCTCGACCCACTGCGTGAACTGCGGCTGAAAACCGGCAATGGCGACTTCGGCCAGCTGTTGCTGGAACGCCTGCACGGCATCCCGATTTTCCCACATCGGCTTCATCGTCCTGGCGGCATACATCGCCGCCAGCTGATTCATATACACCGGCGTGTATTGGGCTGGCAGGAGTGACTGAATATCGGCCCGGCTTTTGGCGGCCGCTCCGTCAGGCAGCGGTTGGATCCCCGCCATCATCGCCACGGCAGGGGCTTGCCCGTCCGCCTGGGCCAATACCTGTGAAGAATCGCCAGGTGTGGCTGAACTGTCTGTTGGCACCAGTTCAGGCTCGTCGGCCTGCGCGTTGAACAGTGGAGCAAAAGCCAGCGTCAGACATAAACTTAGCGCTGACAACCGACGACCATATGATTTATTCAGCGACATCCCTTGCCCCCTGTTGTTCATTGCTGCCCGTACTAACCGGGGCTTACTCTCAGTATATAAAGACAAAAATACTTTTGCCTGACCAAATGTAAAGAAGATTAAAGATAATACCCTCTTCCCGCCGTAAACAGAAAACAAAAAGGGCGACATCGCCGTCGCCCTTATTTAAAAAAAGACTTACATCTACGAAGCGTCCGCGGTGCCCGGCAAGGTTTCCGGAAGCTGTGCCGCAAAGCCGCGTAGCCCAACCACGTGAACGTGTTCCGTATTCTGGAAGACTTTACGCACCAGTTTATAGGTGGTGCCTTTTTCCGGGCTGATGTTTTCCGGGGCCGCGATGATGAGCTGCATTTCCAGACGGTCACACAGTTCAAACAGCGTGGCGATGGAACGGGCATCCAGACGGGCCGCTTCATCAAGGAACAGCAGACGGCATGGCGAAATGTCTTTCCCGCGCAGACGACGGGCTTCATCTTCCCAGCTCTGTACCACCATTACCAGGATGGACATCCCGGTACCGATAGCTTCCCCGGTAGACAGCGCACCCGATTCCGCACGCAGCCAGCCGTCAGATCCACGGTTTACTTCTACTTCCATTTCGAGGTAGTTACGGTAGTCCAGCAGCTCCTCACCGATGGTCTGCGGCGTACGCTGACCCATATCGATTTGCGGATTCAGACGCTGATACAGCTTCGCCAGCGCTTCAGAGAAGGTCAGACGGTTGCTGTTGAACAGGTCCTGGTGCTGCTCGTGCTGTTCAGATAATACTTCCAGTAGCGTGGAGTGTGTTTCACGTACGTTCACATTCAGACGCACGCTGTTCACCTGGCCGAAGGATACGCTCTGTAGCCCCTGGTTCAGCATACGAATACGGTTCTGTTCGCGCTGAATGGTCTTGCGAATAATATTGGCCACGCTGCGGGAGCTGATTGCCAGCTTCTGTTCACGCGCTGTCAGCTCTTCTGTCAGACGACCCAGTTCGATTTCCATCTGCTCAATGGCTTCTACCGGATCGTCGGTGCGGATAATATCCTGACGAATACGCTCACGCAGATGCTGGTACACCGCCACGAAGAACTGAATCTTGCGCTCAGGGCGCTTCGGATCTTCCGACATCCGCAGCACATCACGCAGGTGTTCGTTATCTGCCACGGCCAGACGCAGCGCACCCAGCGCCTTATCCGACATCGAACGCAGATCGTCTGCGGACAGGTAGGCCAGCTCGCGGCGATGCAGACGGCGTTCGACGTTATTGTCTTTCACCAGGCGCATGACCGCACACCAGCCCGCCTTGGCGCTAACCACTTGCTCACGCATTTCGAGATAGTTGCGCTCGAGGCTACGCAGTTTACGGGTCAGGTTGTCCATTTCCGCTTCGCAGAAGGTCAGCGCTTTTTCGAGTTGGTTGCGACGGTTACGGTTGTTGGAGAGCTGAGTATGCAGTTCGTCACGGCGTGAACGGGCACGCTCTTCCGCCCCGCTGTCGGCCCGGACGCCGATGTCCTGCAGTTCGCGATGTAAATCGGTCAGCAGCTCTTTCTTGGTGTCGAAGGAGCTTTTCAGCGACGCCATAACCTGGCTGTACTGGCTGAGCTGTGCGGCGTGGTTACGCAGCGCTTCACGCGCACGGGCACGTTCCGCTTCCGCCTGCTCCAGACGCTGGCGCAGCTTCTCGTTCAGGTCGCTGTTACCGTTCAGCATTTCCGCCGAATCGGTATAGCCAAAGTGTGCGCGGCGCTGAACCACTTCGGTCAGGGCAAACGCCTGCTGACGCGCATCACGCTGCATCTGCTGAGAATACGCGTAGTCTTCTTTTAGCTGTTCATACTGTTCCGGGTCGCTTTGCAGAACGGAAACCATTGGCTCCAGTTTTGCCAGCTGATTGCCGTGCTGCTGAATAAAGCGCGCGGCTTCCTGGGCTTCATCCAGACGCTCCTGGATTTCATCCACCCGATCGGCCAGCGTTTCGTCAGCCAGCAGATTGAGACGCGGCAACAGACGGTTCAGTTGGGCAACGCCCTCTTTCGCCTGCTCAAACTGTGCCCGGCTCTGCTGGTTGTCATTTTCGTGGTTGCTGAGCGCACGCTCCAGCTCGCCACGACGGGTATTCAGTTTGCGAATTTCCGCTTCCGGATCCGCTTCAAACGCGACGGCCAAGTGGCTGCCGATGAAACGGCTGAATGCCTGATGCAGACGCTGGGTTTTCTGGACGTCAAACGACAGAGTCGCGAAGCGTTCAGACAGGATTTCACGTTCCGCGTGCAGGGCTTCGATACGGTTTTCACGCGCCGCGCGGCCAAATAACGGCAGCGTCGGGAAGCGGGAGTAACGCCACTGACGGTCAGCGACTTTCACCACTACGGCTTTTTCCAGCTCGTCTACGGTAAAGACGCTGTCATCAAAGGAGGAAGGATCCCCTTCGATGAGATAGAGATCTTCCGGGCAATCTTCCAGCCCTTCGAGCTGCTCGGCAATCTGCGACAGATCCGGCACCACGATCGCATGACGCGACGGACCATACAGCGCGGAGAAGTACGGTGCATCGTCGAGGCTTACGTCATCATAGATTTCTGACAGCAGCACACCGCCAAAACGTTCCGCCAGCGCGTTCAGACGCTGATCTTCGGAACCGCCAGGCTGGCTTAAACGTTCGATTTCATCATCAACCGCACGCTTACGCGCCCCGACTTCATCACGCTCAACAATCGCTTCGCGCTCGCGCTCCAGCAACTGCTGCATATATTCGGTCACGTCCTGACTGGACTCAAACGCTTCGCCGCTCTGCTCACACAGCTGAGTCAGGCTGCTTTGCGCCGCCAGCCAGATAGGTGCCCGTTGCAGCAGAGTTTGCGTGCGGCCCTGCAATTGTTCCAGTTCCTGACGCAGCGTCATACGCTGTTCGCTGGCGGAAGAGACACTGTCCGACAGCGCAGAGATGCGTTCTTCCAACTCCTGGTGCAGCCCTTCCAGCTCGTCAATTTCAATATGACGGCCCTGACGCTTGCAGAATTCTGCCAGCAGACGCTCGGCATCCTGTTGCTCACGCAGACGCTGTTCAAGCTCGTTCAGACGACCGCGCAGGGCGGTTGACTGTTCGGCCAGGTGACGCTGGTTAACCCCTTCCCGCAGCAGGTCGCGGGCAACATCCCACGCCTCATCACGGCCCAACGGACCATTAATGGCGACCACCAGTTGATAAGCCTGCTCGAACTGGCTGTGCGCGGTTTGCGCCACGCTCATTTTCTGTTCCAGCGACAGCAGTTTTTCCGTGGCTTCCTGCTCTTTCGCTTTGAAGGTATCGAGCCAATCGTCCGCGCTTTCTGGGGTTAAGTCCGGCAGATGGCAGAGATCTTTCGCACGCTGCAACGCCTGTAATGCCTGGCTGTATTGGATCGCGCGAGTCTGCTGCACGTCGAGCGCCTGCTGGTAATCGGCGAGCTGGTTTTTCAGCTCATCCACTTCCAACTCAGCGGCTTCGGCGCGGGCTTCGTTCTCTTCCTGCTGTTCGGCGGCTTCGGCCACCACTTCGTTTTGTTCTTCGAGACGGATTTGCAGTTCGTCGAGATCCGCTTCATAGCGCTCGATTTTTTCCTGCTGACGCAACGCCGTCTGCACCAGGTTCAGGTGATCGCTCGCCGCCTGGTAATCGGCTTCCAAATCGCCTTCCGCACCGTTGTGCTCCTGCAACTCACGCGCCATTTCGACGTGTTTGTACTGCTCGGCAGCCAGCTGTTGACGCGAGGTCAGCAGTTCACGGCGGAAATCCAGCGCTTTGTCGAGATGCACCCGACGTTCGTTGGAGTGACGCATGTAGTCCGCCGCCACGTAATCGGTCGCTTCGGAGATCAAATGCTTGAACAGGTCGCGGTCAGACTGGGTAACGCGAATCGCTTCCAGCGTCATGCGGTTTTCACGCAGCGCGGCTTCCATGTCCTGGAAGGCCTTCCGCACCCCGCCGTTTTCCGGCAACAGGTAGTCGCGCAATGAGCGGGTAATGGCGCTGGAAATCCCGCCGTACAGCGAGGCTTCGATCAGACGGTAGTATTTACTCCGGTCAGACGCCGAGCGCAGACGACGGGCGACCACGCCCAAATCGAACATCAGCGAGTGGTAATCAGTAATCGAGTTAAACTGTTTGAACTGGACGCCTTCCATCCCTTCGAGCTTATCTTTCAGCTCCTGGAGGGTGAGGACGCGCGCCTGACGCTCGTTCAGCGTTTCGGTCACCAGCTCGGTCGGCTGGAAGGACATCGGCAGGCCCTGGATAGCAAACGGTTTGATATCCACTTTGCGGTCACGACCAGCAACCTGCTGCAGACGAACGCCCACCAGCACGCGTTGATGACGAGAGTTCATTACGTCCAGCATGGAGTAACAGACACCGGCTTTCAGCTTACCGTGCAGACCTTTATCGCGTGAACCGCTGGTTGCACCGGCTTCGGTGGTGTTACGGAAGTGCAGTAACGTTAAATCAGGGATCAGCGCCGTAACGAACGCCGCCATGGTGGTGGACTTACCGGCCCCATTACCACCCGAAAGCGTTGTAACCAGTTCGTCGAGATCAAAGGTTCGGGCGAAAAAGCCGTTCCAGTTAATCAGGGTTAATGAACGAAATTTACCACGTTCAATCATTATTCTTCCTCCCCGCTATCCGTATCCGGCTGAGCATCGTCATTCTCGTCATTGAGCAGCAGATGGTTTTCAATCGCTATCGCTTCGCCATCGCGGATCATGCGCAGCTGCGCTTCACGCGCATCATCCCCGGAGCGGACGTCCGCCCCGAAACGGAACACCGATTCGGTGATACGGAACTTGCTGCTGTCATGTCCCATAAACCACACCATGCCCAAACGGCGCAGGCGGTTCAGGGAAGAACGCACTTTTTCCTGCAGCTTTTGACGGTCAAGATCTGAACCGGTAGAGCGGTTGTTCACCAGCTTCAACAGCTTGGCTTCATCTGCCAGGCTCATCAGTTCGTCATACAGCTCCTGCTGGGTGAAAATCCCCTCGTTCGCCAGACGTTCCGGGCTGAGGTAGAGATAACAGAGGATTTTGCCGACCATCATATCCACTTCGGACAGCACCGAACGTGGAATAAGCGTGGTGGAACGTGGGCGCAAATAGAAGAAACCTTCCGGCGCACGAATCAGTTCCACGTTATAGCGGGTGTAAAACTCTTCCAGATACTCCTGGAAATCCATCAAAAAGGCGTGGTTGTCCAGTTCATCCAGACCGACATGACGGCCTGAACGCAGGGCGCTATCCAGCGCCGGGAATAACGGATTGGCCAGGGCCTGTGCCAGCTTAACTGGCATCACGTGTTCAATATTTGTCGATGACATGTGCCTGTACCTTGGCTCCGTAATCATTAATCGGCTGCCACTTCGGCGGCAGTCCGGTGAAATCTGCTTGTGCTACGCCCAGACGGACGGCCTGATCGACCACGATACGTGCCATGTCGAAATGACGCGCACGTGGATACTGCGTGAGGTATTCGCGCACCACCAGTCCCAAATCCAACGGCAGCCCTTTTTCTTTATAAATGGCCAGTTGCTGTTCGATGAGCGCCGCCAGCTGCTCGCGGATTTCGTTGAACTCTTCGTATTCGAGATCCGGCGGCAGTTCACCGGTGACCTCTTCATCACGCAACATCATCTCTTCATCGCGCATGTCGTACAGACGGTCAGCGTTGGCGTAGGTCAATGCCCATGGGGCATCGAAGTAATTCTGCACCGATACGCGCAGACGCTGGGCGAAGACACGGTTTTTATCCATATCGATAGCGGTACGGATGAATTTATGCACGTGTCTGTCGTAACCAATCCACAGGTCGATAGCCTGCTGGCCCCAGCTCACGATGCGATCGAGCTTGCTCTGCAGGTCGAACACCAGACGATCGACAAAATGCAGATCGTCATGCACCAGAGTCGAGTCCTGAATGCGCAACAGGTTAGCCTGCAGCTTATCGCCCGCAGCTTCCAGGGTATCCTGAAGCTCACGCAGAGTGCCGGAAGTTTCTGACAGCAACATTTCACAGCTGGAAATCGCCGCCCGCCAGTCTTTGTTGAGTAACTGCGCGATGTCGTCTTTTACCGTCTGCTGTTGCTCATCCATCAGACGCTGCGTGAGGTCAATGCTGTCAAAGATTTCCGCGACGGAATATTTCAGCGGCGCATACACGTTACGATGCCAGTGAAACTCATCTCCGCCCTCTTCTGCCGCATCCGCAGCACGTTTGAGTTCGCCGCCGACGATAGACAGCTGCATTGACAGGCGCAGCGTGGAAAACTCACGCTGGCGAATATAGTAATCGGTGATTCCGATGCCAAGCGGCGTCAGGCGGTAGATAGCATTGCCTTCCGTGATTTCGCTGGTAAAGCGGTTCAGCAGACGTTGACGCACCATATCGTTGATCGCGTTGTTCGCGCGCACGCTGATGGTTTCGCTGGTTTGCTCAAACGCATCACTGACGTGGCGGAAAGCGTCAATCAGCTCACCTTCGGTAAGCTCGCCTTCAAGCCGTTCGCCGTTCAGCGTTGCCACGGCCATCAGGAATGACAGCCTGTCGACCGGCAACGAGATCGAAAAATCATTTTTTCTGGCCCAGGCAACCAGTTCGGGGACTGTCTGGGAAAAATCACTCATCGTTAGTCCTTGTATCTACCTGCGGTTTTAGCGCGGTGACGTGAATATAGCGACCCAGGCTTATCCAGGGCTCTTCGCGACAATAGCGTGTTTCCAGTGCCAGTAACTGCTCGTACCGCTCATGCTGCTTTGCTTTTTCACGCAGATAATCATGAAACACGCGTACTCCGGTTTTCCCGGTTATTTGCCAGCCTGTTTCCAGCAGCCAGTCGTATACCTCTTGCGGTTTACGCGGATGGTTCGGCGAAAGCTTGCGTTTTCGGGTCTTCGGCATCCCCGCGTCGACGTAGTCAAAGTTCGTCACCACCATGTTGTGCATCAACAGGCCGTTAGCATTGTAGAACATTAACGACAATCCGCCGCCCGGACGCAGCACCGACCACAGCGCGTGTAAAACCGCCTGCGGATTAACCACCCACTCAAGTACTGCATGGCACAATATCAGATCAACCGGCCTTTCCAAATGCTCCGCAATGTCCTGCACCGGGCATTGTACAAAATGCATGTTGTGGCTCACACCTTTCTCAACGGCTGCCTGTTTTGCGAGGGCTATCATCTCGGCTGACAGGTCACATAGGGTAACATGGTGCCCCCGCTCTGCCATCCGAATTGCGGTCTGTCCGGCGCCGCCGCCGCCATCGAGAATACGCAGCGGGCGTTCACCGAAGGTGGCCAGCAAAACGTCTAAATCCTGCCACAGGATCGCCTGGCGCAGCTGTCCCTTTGTCGTGCCATAGATATTGCGCGAAAAACGTTCCGCGATACCATCAAAATTGCGATCCTGCACGCTGGACTCCACTTGCCCGCCACAAAGACGCTATTTTGTCATACCCACAGCGAGAGGGAAGCTATCTGGTGTAATATCCCTGCATATCCCCTTTCAGATGGTTAAAAAAGGAACCAACACGGATGCTTTTTACGCTAAAGAAGTATGTTGGCGGCATGATTTTACCGTTACCTCTCCTGATCTTGCTCATGGCGCTGGGTCTGGCACTGCTGTGGTTCAGCCGTTTCCAGCGCAGTGGCAAGATTTGTCTTAGCGTTGGCTGGCTGGCGCTACTGTTGTTAAGCCTGCAACCGGTGGCCGACCGTCTGCTCCAGCCGATTGAAAATACTTATCCGACCTGGCGCGGAACTGAGCGGGTGGAATACGTTGTGGTGCTGGGCGGGGGGTATACCTGGAACCCTGAGTGGGCCCCGAGTTCGAATCTGATTAATAATAGCCTGCCGCGGTTGGCGGAAGGGATCCGCCTGTGGCAGGCCAATCCGGGTGCCAGGCTGATTTTCACCGGTGCCGCTGCGGCCACCAACCCGGTGAGTACCGGCGAAGCAGGCGCCCGCGTGGCTGAAAGCCTCGGCGTGCCGCGTAGCGAAATTATTGTGCTCGATAAACCTAAAGATACGGAAGAAGAAGCCGCGGCGGTAAAAAACGCGATTGGCGATGCGCCTTTCCTGCTGGTCACCTCGGCGTCACATTTGCCCCGCGCGATGATTTTCTTCCGACACGCAGGGCTGCATCCGCTACCCGCCCCGGCGAATCAGCTGGCCATTAGCTCGCCGCTGAATCCGTGGGAACGCATAATCCCTTCTCCGGTGTGGCTGATGCACAGCGACCGCGTGGGTTACGAAACCCTGGGCCGCATTTGGCAATGGCTGAAGGGCAGCTCAGACGAGCCAGGGCAGCAGTGATTTTGCAGCCAGGTCAAAGTTAGCCCGGTTAAAACGCCCGGTATTCACTAACTGGGCGACTTCATCCCACAGCAAATACAACCAGCGCCGCCAGAGAAACGCTTCGGCAACCGGCGCGCGCTGGAGATAGTGCCATAACAACCCTTCCGCCAGCCCGCTATCGGTCAGACGAAACAGTTCATATTCACGCGGGGCCCACAGCATGACACCCGGCCCAACCATCGCCAGCAGCTGATCGCTGCGGGAATCTTTCAGCATACTGCGCAGCGTAAAGTTGCCGTGAACCAGCACGCAGTTATCATTGAATCCGTCAAACAGGGCGGGCAGGCATTCACGGGTACGAAACAGTATGCGTTTATCCTGCATCGTCAGCCCGGTATTGTTGTAGAGATTGAGCGTGCCCCACAGCACCTCAACGCGCTGGCGATACCACAGCGGCCAAAGATTTTCCTGAGTGCTGTCGACCGTGCCGACGCATCCTCCGCTGTCCTGACGATGCCAGGCCAGCAGTCCCTCGACGATTTGATCTTTAAGCTGTTCCCAGCGGTCGGGTGTTCTGGCAGGCGCTTCAACCGGCACCCCGCGCAGACGTTCAAGTAACAGGATATCCGGGCCCGGATGTTCTTCATGCGTCATCACGCCGTACACCACCGGCATCCGTACCGTGCCGCTGCGGGCCAGGGTCGAGATTTTCCACGCCAGCTGCTGCGCGAGCCCTGGTGTGGAAAAACTTCGGGCTAACAGCGGCATCGGGTGACCCTGAGCATCGTACAGCGACCACAGTGATGAATCCGTTTTCTCACTCACGCATTCCACCCGACTTAGCTTTTCGCCAAGCAGGTGGCTCAGTTCGGCTCGCAGTTGTTCCATATCTGGTTACCCCTGTGAAGAGTACTGTTTTTATAATGAGCGTCGATGCCGGAGATGTCACCGGGTAAGATCAAAAACGAGGTAAAAAGTTGGGGTGAAATGAGGCGGGAAGGACTCCCCTCCGGGCAGAGGGGAGCGAGTGTTAGCGCAGTTCTGCACGCACACGAGCGAGGTCTTCAGGGGTATCGACCCCGGTGCCAGGCACTTCTTTGGCAACAGCAACATGAATTTTTTCGCCGTACCACAGGACACGGAGCTGTTCGAGCATTTCGATTTGCTCCAGCGGGCTCGGCGTCCAGTTCACATAGCGACGGATGAATCCGGCACGATAGCCGTAAATGCCAATGTGGCGTAGCAGCGTGTCGCCGATGGTTTCGCGGCTCTGGGCGAAGCGGTCTCTGTCCCAGGGAATGGTCGCCCGAGAGAAATAGAGCGCATAGCCTTCGGCATCCATCACCACTTTTACCGCATTCGGGTTAAACGCTTCTTCCGCATCGTGGATGGGTACCGCGAGCGTAGCCATTCCAGACTGGCTGGCGGCCAGATTATCGGCAACCTGGCGAATGATCACCGGTGGGATCATCGGCTCGTCACCCTGAACGTTGACGATCAGCGTGTCATCGCTGAAACCGCATTTCTCAACGACTTCGGCCAGACGCTCAGTCCCGGACTGATGATCGACCCGGGTCATGCACACCTCGCCCCCGGCGGCTTCAACCGCCCGCGCCACGTCTTCATGATCGGTCGCGACGATAATGCGGTCCGCACCGGATTCCCGGGCTCTATCGAGTACATGAAGGATCATCGGCTTGCCGTTGATATCCTGCAAAGGTTTGCCTGGCAGGCGGGTGGACGCATAGCGCGCGGGGATAATGACAACAAAACTCATGGATGGCTCTCTTCTGCGCTCAATGGGCGGGCTTCGTTTTCCAACAGCACGGGAATGCCATCGCGCAGCGGGAAAGCCAGGCTGTCGAGTTTGCAGATAAGCTCTTGCTTATCCTGACTGTAATAGAGCTTCCCGTTGCAGACCGGGCAAGCGATGATTTCAAGTAAGCGGTGATCCATAGTTCCTCCAGATGGACCGAAAAAGTATCTGCCGCAGCATAGCACAGAGCCTGTTTATGCGGCGTCAATTTCCCATCCCGTCGCCTGAGCGCTGAAAAGTTGCTCAGGACGGTGTTTGAGTTCAATACGCCCGGCACCCTGCCAGCGCGCAAAATCATTGATGGCCTGCATCAGGCCCTTTTCCAGCGACTGACTCACCCGCACGCCTTGTTGTAGATAGAGGGCAAAAATTTCCAGCACGTCGGTTTTGCGGTGCATTTTGCTGTCCATCCGGCCAATCAGTTTGCCGTGGTGCAGTAAAGGCAGAACAAAGTAACCAAACTGGCGTTTGGGCGCCGGGGTGTAACATTCCAGGCGATAGATAAAATCGAATAACTGTTCGGCGCGTTTACGATCCCAGACGACCGGATCAAACGGCGAGAGCACCGCGCTGTGGGTGGCGGTCAGTTTTCCCGCCTGAGCCTGTTCCAGCAGCGGCGCTAAATCCGCATCCAGCCACATCGGCCCCAGTGCTTCTACCTCAACGGGAATAACGCGCCCTTCTTCCTGCCAGCGTGAAAGCAGTGCAGGCAGAGCAGGATGACGCAGGCGGTAGTAGTCGGCGAGCCATTGCCCGCGAAAAATGCCCAGGCTACGGGCGCTGTTTTGCAGCATTACCGCTTCGGCTTGTTCCTGAACAAGGAGATCGCGCTCATCGTTCCAGTGCGGCATGGCGCGCGTGGTCAGGTCATAGATGCGCTGAAAATTATGCCGCCCGATGACCATCACTTTACCGGAGGTAAACAGCCCTTCGAGGTGCCGCTTATGCGGTTTCCATTCCCACCATCCGCTGGTGCCTTTACGCGGATGCTCAAAATCTGCCGAACGCACCGGACCATTCTGCAGGATGTGGTCCATTAACGCTTCAATCTCTGCAGCGTGCTCCTCCATCCACTCTTTGCGGTATTTCCAGCCCATTTTATCCGGGGATAACATTCGGTGACGCACCAGCGAAAAGTCGGTTCTGGGTAAGAAACAGGCCTCGTGCGCCCAGTATTCCATCAGATCGCCCCGGCTCAATGCTTCGTCCAGCCATTGCGGCGGATAAGCGCCAAGCCGACTAAATAACACCAGATAAGGGCTACGCGCCACCACGTTGATGGTGTCGATTTGCAGTAATGACATGCGCTGGATTGTAGACAGAATGTCGGCAGGCTGGGGGCGACAACGGGGCTTTTTCAGCAGCCCCTGCGCGGCAAGGTGGAGATGGCGTGCGGCGGTAAGTGAAAGCGTTACTTCTGACATGTAAAGTCCTCGTCAGCGTTGCCTGCACCGCACGCGATAAACTAGCGCTGTGCCAGGCGGACCAGTTGCTGAATCAACTGTGGGGCACGCTCGTCATCAAATACGGCGTCCACAGGTAAATACCACCAGTTGTCTCTGGCAAAAGCGCGGCATTTTACAGCGTCTTTTTCCGTCATCACTAGCGTTTGCTGGTCATTTACCAGCGCCTGCACAGCGTTGGCATTTAATGCCTGATGATCGGAGAGCGCGACCGTTTTAACCGGCTGGACGCCGCAGCTTTCCAGGGTGGCAAAAAATCGTGGCGGATGACCAATCCCGGCCATGGCAACCACGTCGGTTAAGGTGGCAACGTTGCGCTTTTCGCCCGTTTTAAGATTCACTGCCAGGCCCGGGTTAAGACGCATCGGAATTTCGTCCGAACGCGGTACGCCGCCGTTGACGATAACCGCATCCACGCTTTCCAGTCGAGAGGCTCTCTCGCGCATCGGCCCGGCAGGCAACCACCATCCGTTCCCGAAGCGGCGAACTCCGTCAATCACCACGATTTCAATATCGCGGGCAAGACGGTAATGCTGCAGGCCGTCATCCGTAATAATGATTTGCAGGTCGTGTGCAGCCAGCAGCGCCTGAACGGCATCGCTCCGGCTGGGAGAAACGGCGACGGGTGCGCCGGTGCGCTGATAAATCAGCACTGGCTCATCGCCTGCTTCAGCGGTGGTGGTTTTCGCCGACAGGAGCAACGGATACTGCGCCGCTTTGCCGCCATATCCGCGTGACACCACGCCCGCTTTGATACCCTGCTGTTGAAGTTGTTCCACCAGCCAGATAGCCACCGGCGTTTTACCGTTCCCGCCTGCGGTGAGGTTCCCCACCACCACCACCGGGACCGGCGCACGCCAGGCTTTTTTGATCCCAAGCCGATAGCTGAGACGAATAAGACCGCTCACCAGGCCGTAAAGCCAGGCAAGCGGCAACAGCAGCAGCCAGAGCGGGGACTCACCGGACCAGATGCGGGCGATCATTGTCCAAATTGCATTTTATGCAGCTGAGCGTACACGCCGCGGTGTTCCAGCAGATCCTGATGACTACCGCGCTCAACGATGCGTCCATCTTCCACAACGACGATTTCGTCGGCTTTTTCGATGGTCGACAGACGGTGAGCAATCACCAGCGACGTCCGGTTTTTCTGTAGTTCATCCAGAGCTGCCTGAATCGCGCGCTCGGATTCGGTATCAAGAGCCGAGGTCGCTTCATCCAGAATCAGGATCGGACTGTCACGCAGCAGCGCACGGGCAATGGCAATACGCTGACGCTGGCCGCCGGAAAGCAGAACCCCGTTTTCGCCGATTATGGTATCCAGACCGTTGTCCATCTTGTTGATGAAATCCATGGCGTAGGCCATTTTCGCGGCTTTTTCAATATCTTCACGGCTGTACTCTTCGTTGCGAGCGTAAGCGATGTTATTTGCCACGGTATCGTTGAACAGATGCACGTTCTGGGAAACCAGTGCCACCTGATCGCGCAGGGAAGCGAGGGTATATTCGCGGATATCGTGACCGTCGAGCTGGATACTGCCGTTATCAACATCATAGAAACGGGTCATCAGGCTTGCGATAGTTGATTTACCCGAACCAGAACGTCCTACTAACGCTACGGTCTTGCCTTCTGGAATATTCAGGTTGATATCACGCAGGGCGGGTACTTCACGGCCCGGATAGGTGAAGGTGACGTCGTTGAAGACCACTTCGCCCCTTGCACGTTCGATAACGCGAGTACCTTCGTCTTTTTCCTGCTCGCTGTCGAGAATGGCGAACAGAGTCTGACATGCTGCCATTCCGCGCTGGAACTGTGCGTTGACGTTAGTCAGCGATTTCAGCGGACGCATCAGGGCAATCATTGAAGAGAAGACGACGGTGATCGTACCGGCGGTCAGCGTTTCCATCACGCTTGGGAAGCTTGCCGCGTACAGCACGAAGGCAAGGGCCAGAGAGGCAATCAGCTGAATGATAGGATCGGAGATAGAAGACGCAGAAACCATCTTCATACCCTGCAAACGCATTTTATTGCTGACTTTATCAAAGCGTTTGGTTTCAACTTCCTGGCCGCCAAACATCAGCACTTCTTTATGCCCTTTGAGCATTTGCTCGGCGCTGGTGGTCACCTGCCCCATCGTGTTTTGCATGTTTTTACTGATGCTACGGAAACGCTTGGAGACCAGACGAATCGCGAAGGAAACAATAGGGGCCAGCACGATAAGGATTATCGACAGCTGCCAGCTGTACCAGAACATCATGATGAAGAGGCCGATGATCGACGCACCTTCGCGCACCACGGTGATCAACGCACTGGAAGACGATGAGGCCACCTGTTCTGAGTCATAAGTAATACGTGACAGCAGCGTGCCCGTGGACTGCTTGTCAAAGAATGACACCGGCATGCCCATCATATGACTGAAAAGACGTCGACGCATGGTCATGACGACTTTCCCGGAGACCCAGGAAATACAGTAGCTAGAGATATAGCTGGTGATCCCACGCATGATCATCAATCCGATCACCACTAGCGGCATCCACAGCAGCACTGAGCGATCCGTTTTCCCAAAACCATCATCCAGTAACGGTTTAAGAAGCGACAGCATGAAGGTATCGCTGGCAGCGTTAAGAACCAATGCGACCGCAGCTACGATAAGGCCCGCTTTAAAAGGCGCAATGGTTGGCCAAAGTCGGCGGAAAGTCTGCCACGTGGAGAGATCTTTGTCGTTCTGCATTCAAAAAACCAGCTTATGTTGAGATAGCCGAACATTCTACCCGTTATCACGGGCATCGCCAAACCACTGATGATACCAACGGCGGTATATTTGATCGCGTAAGCTCTGGATTTGCCAGCCATCAGGTGAAAAATTGACCGTGATCTGCCCCTGATGCGGCGTATCGAACCATTGATAATGCCGTTGTAAATAGCGCGCCTTTACCTTTTCGGATGGAAAATGCCAGGCGTTGTATCGCGCCGCGGAGGCCAGCGCGGCACCGCCCTCAACCGCTTGCAATAATGCCAGCGACGAGGAGGTCGAACTGCCATGATGTGGCACCTGAACAAGTGTAGACGCAAGATGGCGCCAATAATGGCTGAGCATTGACATTTCGGCCGAGATTTCAATATCTCCCGTCAACAAAATGCTGTGTATTCCGTCATCGACCCGAACCACACAGGATCGATTGTTGCCGGATTCTGTCGCCCCTGGCAACGGCCAAACTGCGCGAAACGTCAGCCCCTGCCAACGCCAACTCTCCCCCCGATAGCATGGCTGATGCCCTTTCCATCGCAACGGACTTCTGACCCATAAACCGGGCCAGGTACTCAGTAGGGTGTTTAGTCCTCCCCTGTGATCCAGATGCTCATGACTCAGAACTATGCCTTCAGGCTGAAGATGGTGCCAACGTAACCAGGGCACGATTATCTGCTGGGCACTGTCGCCACCGGGCCACGCCAGACCGGTATCGTACAGCACCGCTTTCCCGCTGCGGGCAATGACTATGGCAAGGCCCTGGCCGACGTCCAGCATCGTCAGTGACCAGTCTTGCGTTGGCGGCCGCCATAGCGGAAAGGCCAGCGCCGCACTACACGCCAGGGCCGACGCAGGCCATTTTCGCCAGCCGTTTAATCGCCAGAAGATGATCCCCAACCACGGCAACATCACAATCCCCTGCCAGCGGGAGTCAATGTCCTGCCAGCCCTGTGGCAGACTTCGCAAAAACCAGAACAGTCCGGCCAACAATCTGTCAGCTAACCACCAGAGGTTATTCTCAAGCCATACAGGCCCACTAAAATGCACGGCCATTCCAGCCAGCAGCAACGGTATCTCACCCAGCGTAACCAAAGGAACCGCCACAATATTCGCCAGCAATGAAGTCCAGGAGGTCCCATGAAAGATAATTACCTGCAACGGAAGCAGGAGCAGCATCAGCCCTGCTTGCAAATGGACAAATGCCCAGAGGGAATTTAACACTACGCTGGATTTCACCCGCAGTCGGGGCCCCCATTGATACCAAAATATCAGCGTCGCAACGGCAAAGGCTGAAAGCCACAGGCTTTGCGACAAAACGGCGAGGGGATCCAGAATCAGGATCGCCGCGATGCAGCACAGCCAAACCTCCCACGGTGTCCATCTCCGGCCGTTTAACCGCAGCCATACCCAGACGCCCGTCGCGATAATGGTTCGCAGTGCAGGCGGTTGTAAGCCGCTGAGCCAGGCATAAGCCATCGCCACTATAAAGCTGGCGCAAAGCGGCAGTCGCCAGTCTATCCACTGACACGGCAACAATATTTGCATTCCGCGCATAATGAGCCAGCCCATCATGGCGACCAGAGAGATATGCAGCCCGGAAATCGCCATCAGATGGGAGGTTCCGGTTTGCTGTAGCAGTAATTTAATCTCCACTGGCACATCAGCCCGTTCACCGACAGCCAGCGCCAGCATCACCTGTTGCCAGGGATAGGGTTCGAGGCCTTCTCGCAGCGAAGAAACAAATCGGGCCCGCAGGTTGCAGCTTTGCTTTTCGACACGAGCCTGAGTGAAACGCCCCGTTAACGGACGATGTAATGACAGCGCATGGCGCTGGCTGTCAAACATTCCTTCATTGAGCTGCCCGTGTACAGCCCTGGCATGGATGGTCATGCTCCAGACCTGCCCCGGACAGGCGTTATCTGGCAGCGCCTGTCCATACAGTACAATCTCGGGGGCCGGGAACTGGCGTTGCCCGTTAATTCGCAGCAGCTTCCCGTAATAGGTTGTTTCCCCGTCCGTGGCGGTGATCGCTACCTCGGCCTGTAATGGCCTCCCGGTTAGCGTATTAGCAGGCAAGACCGTCTTTTGGGCGGCAAGAATTCCCCAGCAGAAAAAGAGCATAATTAGCCCTGTTATTCTGAATCGGCGCGCTTTCAGGCAGAAGGCGATTGCCAGAATAGTCATCGCCCCTGTCTCTGAGAGCGTCGGCAACGCGGGCAGCCAGAGCAAAGGGCAAATACCGAGGATGGCGCAGAGTGCTAATGTCGGTAATCGCATGACACCTCCATGTCGTTGGCCGCAGTGTCGCGATTTCAGACCATGAAGTCGTCAGGCAAAAAGAAAGTCTACGAGGAGGATTCCAGGGAAAATACATGATTGCAGCAAACGGAAAATAAACTGCGAGCACGGTTCAGGAATGGCGTAGTGGAGTGCAAGAATGCTGTTCAGGAAACAAAAACGAAAAAAGCACCTGACAGGTGCTTTTTTCACGTTCAAGTTCGCGGGAAGCCCGCTGCAACTCAACCGCCGTAAATGTTGGCGCGATCGCGCAATTCTTTACCCGGCTTAAAGTGGGGAACGTATTTACCTTCCAGCTCGACTTTATCGCCTGTTTTCGGGTTACGCCCAACGCGTGGGGCGCGGTAATGCAAAGAGAAACTGCCGAAACCGCGGATTTCAATGCGCTCGCCCTGGGCCAGCGTAGAGGCCATATGTTCCAGCATCTCCTTCACAGCATCTTCAACCGCTTTCGCAGGGACGTGAGATTGCTGGCTTGCAAGTCTTTCGATGAGCTCTGACTTGGTCATGATTCCTCCGGTTTCCTTTCAGGAAAGTATAAGCTAACAGCTTGAACAAGGGCGGCCGTAGCCGCCCTTTGTTGTTGATTACAGGACGAATCCTGCAATCTGTCAAGTTACTCGTAAAGAGTGACCTGATTACTCGCCTTTAGCTGCTTTAAATGCTTCAGCCATAGCGTTGGAGAAGTTGCTTTCTTCCTGTTTGTTGTTAACAGTCGCGATTGCATCTTTCTCGTCAGCTTCGTCTTTAGCACGTACAGACAGGCTGATTGCACGGTTCTTACGGTCAACACCGGTGAATTTAGCTTCAACGTCGTCGCCTACGCTCAGAACCAGAGTTGCATCTTCAACGCGGTCACGTGATGCTTCAGAAGCACGCAGGTAACCTTCAACGCCGTCAGCCAGTTCTACGGTTGCGCCTTTCGCGTCAACTGCAGTGACTTTACCGTTAACGATAGCGCCTTTCTTGTTCAGAGCAACCCAGTTGTTGAACGGATCTTCAGCCAGCTGTTTCACGCCCAGGGAGATGCGCTCACGCTCTGCGTCAACCTGCAGAACAACGGCAGCGATTTCGTCGCCTTTCTTGTATTCACGAACGGCTTCTTCGCCTGCAACGTTCCAGGAGATGTCAGACAGGTGAACCAGACCGTCGATGCCGCCGTCCAGGCCGATGAAGATACCGAAGTCAGTGATAGACTTGATTTTACCTTCAACACGGTCGCCCTTGTTGTGGGTTTCCGCGAACTGCTGCCATGGGTTGTTTTTGCACTGCTTCAGACCCAGGGAGATACGACGACGTTCTTCGTCGATGTCCAGAACCATAACTTCCACTACGTCACCAACGTTAACAACTTTGGATGGGTGGATGTTTTTGTTGGTCCAGTCCATTTCGGAAACGTGTACCAGGCCTTCAACGCCTTCTTCGATTTCAACGAAGCAGCCGTAGTCGGTCAGGTTGGTCACGCGACCAGTCAGTTTGGTACCTTCTGGGTAACGCTTAGCGATAGCTACCCATGGATCTTCGCCCAGCTGCTTCAGACCCAGAGAAACACGGGTACGCTCGCGGTCGAACTTCAGCACTTTAACAGTGATTTCGTCGCCAACGTTCACGATTTCGCTTGGGTGTTTAACGCGTTTCCACGCCATGTCAGTGATGTGCAGCAGGCCGTCTACGCCGCCCAGATCAACGAATGCACCGTAGTCAGTGAGGTTCTTAACGATACCTTTAACTTCCATGCCTTCCTGCAGGTTTTCCAGCAGCTGATCGCGTTCTGCGCTGTTTTCAGATTCGATAACGGCACGACGGGAAACAACAACGTTGTTACGCTTCTGGTCCAGCTTGATAACTTTGAACTCAAGCTCTTTGCCTTCCAGGTGCAGCGTATCGCGAACCGGACGAACGTCTACCAGTGAACCTGGCAGGAACGCACGAATACCGTTCAGCTCAACAGTGAAGCCACCTTTAACTTTGCCGTTGATAACACCAACAACAGTTTCAGCGTCTTCGTATGCTTTTTCCAGCGTGATCCAAGCTTCGTGACGCTTAGCTTTCTCACGGGAGAGCAGGGTTTCGCCGAAGCCGTCTTCTACTGCGTCCAGCGCAACGTCAACTTCGTCACCGACCTGGATTTCCAGCTCGCCCTGGGCGTTTTTGAACTGCTCTGCCGGGATGGCGGATTCAGATTTCAGACCGGCGTCAACCAGTACGATATCTTTATCGATAGCAACAACAACACCACGAACGATGGAACCCGGACGGGTTTCGATTGTTTTTAAGGATTCTTCAAATAGTTGAGCAAAAGATTCAGTCATGTTTAATCTTCGAAGTTAGATTTAACGTCCACCTGACACCTTGTCGGATGGGGTTGTTTAACATACCCGCTCACAATCCTTTGCAGCGGGGGTACTACTAATTCGGAGGCTCGCCTGCCTTTATCAGACAGCAGCCAGTTTTTGGCGCGCGTATTGTAGCGCTTTTTCAATCACTTGCTCAATGCTTAATCGTGTTGAATCCAACACTAAAGCATCGGCAGCCGGAACTAACGGCGCCACCGCACGGTTGCGGTCACGGTCATCGCGTTCCTTTATCTCGACCAAAAGGCGTTCAAAGTTAACACTAAAGCCCTTCTCCTGCAACTGCAGCATCCGGCGTTGGGCACGTTCTTCCGGTGAAGCATCGAGGAAAATTTTTACCGGCGCGTCGGTGAAAACAACGGTACCCATGTCGCGACCGTCAGCAATCAGGCCTGGCGCTTCGCGGAATGCGCGCTGGCGGCGCAGGAGCGCTTCGCGTACGCGCGGGAAGGCCGCCACTTTGGAAGCGGCGTTCGCCACGTCCTGAGTACGGATTTCGCCGCTGACATCTTCACCTTCCAGAATCACTTCGAGGTTGCCGTTGGTGGACACAAAACGCACATCAAGGTGCGCGGCCAATGGAACCAGAGCCTCTTCTGAGGTGACATCAACGTGATGATGCAATGCAGCCAGAGCCAGCACGCGATAGATCGCACCTGAATCCAACAGATGCCACTGCAATGCTTCCGCCATTGCTTTGCACAAGGTGCCTTTACCTGCACCACTTGGCCCATCAATGGTGATTACCGGGGCAATTGCCGTCATCGTTTTCTCCTTCATTCAAGGCGTCAGTGATATAAACGCCGCGCATTATACTCGCCAACGCCTGTAACCGTTAATACTGCTTTCAAATAGCAGAATGTTTGAAGGTGAGTGTAGAAGAAATGCGCAGAGGCGACGTCAGGAAGTGTCATTCTGCGCTACGCCAGAAGACGTAGCGCGAAAGGAATCAGGCAAGCGTACTGATACGAGCCAGTTGTTCGAAATAGTCCGGGAAGGTTTTCGCCGTGCATTTCGGATCAAGAATGGTCACCGGCGTACCCGACAGCGCCACCAGCGAGAAGCACATCGCCATACGATGATCGTTGTAGGTGCCGATCTCCGCGAAGGTCAGCTGTGCTGGAGGCGTGACGCGAATGTAATCTTCGCCCTCTTCCACTTCTGCACCCACTTTGCGTAATTCAGTCGCCATCGCAAACAGGCGGTCGGTTTCTTTTACCCGCCAGTTGTAGATGTTACGCAGCGTCGTCGTGCCTTTGGCAAACAGCGCCGCCGTGGCGATTGTCATCGCGGCATCAGGAATGTGGTTCATGTCCATATCGATTGCGTTCAACTCGCCGTGCGTACAGGCGATAAAATCGTCGCCCCAGGTTACGGTTGCGCCCATTTTTTCCAGCACGTCAGCAAAGCGGATATCGCCCTGCACGCTGTTACGCCCAATACCGGTCACTTTAACCGTACCGCCTTTAATCGCACCCGCCGCCAGGAAGTAAGACGCGGAAGACGCATCACCTTCCACCAGATACGCGCCCGGAGACTGATAATGCTGACCGCCTTTCACCACAAAACGCTGATAGTTCTGGTTTTCAACCTTCACGCCGAAGGTGTTCATCAGATGCAGCGTGATATCGATGTACGGTTTAGAGACCAGATCGCCTTTAATAGTGATCAGGGTGTCCTGCGGTGCCAGCGGAGCGGTCATCAGCAGCGCGGTCAGAAACTGGCTGGATACGCTGCCGTCAACGGCCACTTCGCCGCCGGAAAATCCGCCTTTCAGGCGCACTGGCGGGTAGTTTTCCTGCTCAAGATAATCAATCTGCGCGCCACCCTGGCGCAGGGCGTCAACCAGATGGCCAATCGGACGCTCTTTCATGCGTGGCTCGCCGGTCAGCACGATATCGTTGCTACCCAGGCACAGCGCCGCCGCCAGCGGACGCATCGCCGTCCCGGCATTGCCGAGGAACAGCTCCAGCGCAGCAGCGGATTTCAGCGGACCGCCGTTGCCAGTGACTTCACAGCGGGTACGGCAGGCTGAAAGCGTGTACTGAACGCCCAGCGCGGTCAGGGCATTGAGCATATGGCGCACGTCGTCACTGTCCAACAGATTGGTCAGCACGGTGGTACCCCGGGCCAATGCCGCCAACAGCAATGCGCGGTTAGAAACACTTTTTGAACCGGGTAAATTGATGGTGCCGTCTACGCGCGCGATGGGTTGTAACGTCAGGGATTCCATGAAACTCAACTCTCAAAAGCAGAAAATAAAAACCCCGCAGACAGGCTACGGGGATGAAAACGGAAAAGATTAACCGCGGCGGCGTTCGAACTCCTTCATGAAGTCAGTTAATGCCTGCACGCCCGCCAGAGGCATGGCGTTATAGATGGATGCGCGCATGCCGCCAACCACACGATGGCCTTTCAGCGCATGCAACCCTGCGGCGAAGGATTCTTCAAGGAACAGTTTATCCAGCGCGCTGTCTGCCAACTGGAAAGGTACGTTCATGCGTGAACGGTTGGCCGTCGCCACGTCATTACGATAAAAGTCACTGTTGTCGATGGTGCCGTACAGCAGTTCGGCTTTCTGCTGGTTAATACGGTCCATTGCCGCCACGCCGCCCTGCTCTTTCAGCCATTTGAACACCAGTCCAGACAAATACCAGGCAAAGGTCGGCGGGGTGTTGAACATGGAATCGTTATCGTTCAGGACGGTGTAATCCAGAATCGATGGGCACATTTTATGCGCTTTACCCAGCAGGTCTTCACGGACGATAACCAGCGTCAGGCCAGCGGGACCGATGTTCTTCTGCGCCCCGGCATAAATCACGCCAAAGCGGTTAACATCAATCGGGCTGGACAGAATCGAAGAGGAGAAATCCGCAGCAACCACCACCTCTTTGCCAAAATCTGGCATTTCATTGATAGCGATGCCGTCGATAGTTTCATTCGGGCAATAATGCAGATACGCCGCGTTGTCGGTGAGTTGCCAATCACGCATTGGTTTTACCGCGCACTTACCATCAACGATGGTTTTGGCGTCGATAACGTTCGGAGAGCAATATTTCACCGCTTCTTTTACGGCGCTTTCAGCCCAGTAGCCCGCATCGACGTAGTCAGCGGTGGTTTTATCACCGAGCAGATTGAGGGGAACACCGGCAAACTGGCCGCGTCCGCCGCCGTGGCAGAACAGCACTTTGTAGTTGGAAGGGATATTCAGCAAATCACGGAAATCTTTTTCTGCTGCTTCAGCGACCTGGATGAACTCTTTCCCACGATGGCTGATTTCCATCACCGAGGTACCCAACCCCTGCCAGTCACACAGTTCCTGTTGAGCCTGTTGAAGAACATCTGCCGGAAGCATTGCCGGACCTGAACTAAAATTAAAGACCTGAGCCATTTCCCCTCACCACGCTGTGCACGTTATCTACCCGAAGGCATAAGTTATTCCTGTGGCTATCGGTTTTACCATTCAGTGACACACGCCGCAATGGCTAATACTCGCTGGCAGAAAAATGTGGCAAAGTTCACACAACACAATCTGCCAGCTTGACGACACAATGCCGACATTTTTGCTATCAGGTGACGCGTTTCGCCCGACTGGCCTTCGCCCATTCTGGATTTGCACAGCGCGGACAGTTTTGTCGGTCGCCCGCATGCAGATGAAAAATCGCGCTGCATCGGGTACAGGAATAATCGTTTTCTTCCGGCATGGTGGTAAAACGCTCGACGCATTTGCCGGGCAAAATCGGCAGTCCGGCTTTCACCTCATCGTCACCGAAAAAGTAGACGCTGATTTGGCCGTTGGTTTCGAGGATGGCGCGTTTAACCTGTCCGAGATGTTCGATGCCATTCAGGCGAAGCTCCATAAAGAATTCAAACTCGGTCATGTTTTCGGCTTGCAGCTTCTCCCAGGCGAGCTCCCCGTCGGTCACAATAATGACTGGCTTACCCTCCAGCAGATCCTCCAGTTTTTCGCTGTGCGCCATCAGCCACATCACAAGGCGGTAAAGTCCCGCCAGCGAGATAAAGACTACCAGCACCGGCAGCATAGGCACATCATCATAGAACGCCACATCCCCGGCGGCGGAGCCCAGCGTCAGAATAATAAGCACTTCAAACAGCGACATCTGCCGCACGCCGCGACGCCCGGTAATTTTTAAGAACAGAAACACCAGAATGAAGGTGTAAAGGCTGCGCAGCGCTACCTCCCCGAGAAACTCAACGGGGACCTTGTCAAACGCCATGCGGTGCAAATCAAACGCTTTCATTTTTATATGCCTTAACAGAGGGTTATTGTTTCTAAGCGTAGCCGAGGCTTTTATTTTCGCCGCCCGGGCCGGGACGATAGCGCCTGACACACAAAACCCGTATCATTGCGCGCTTTCCGTACGACAAAAGTGACCGCCATGACCCAAACATTTATTCCCGGCAAAGACGCCGCTCTGGAAGACTCCATCGCCCGCTTCCAGCAAAAATTAACCGACCTCGGTTTCAACATTGAAGAAGCGTCCTGGCTGAATCCGGTGCCTAACGTCTGGTCCGTGCATATTCGCGATAAAGAGTGCGCGCTGTGCTTCACCAACGGTAAAGGCGCAACTAAGAAAGCGGCCCTGGCGTCTGCGCTCGGCGAATACTTTGAGCGTCTGTCCACCAACTATTTCTTTGCCGACTTCTGGCTGGGCGAAACCATCGCCAACGGCCCGTTTGTTCATTACCCGAATGAAAAATGGTTCCCGCTGACCGAAGATGACGAAGTGCCGGAAGGCATTCTTGATGAACGTCTGCGCGCGTTTTACGATCCGGACGATCAGTTGACCGCCAGCCTGCTGGTCGATCTGCAGTCGGGCAATGACGATCGCGGCGTGTGCGGTTTGCCGTTTACCCGTCAGTCTGATGGCGAGACCGTTTACATCCCGATGAACATTGTCGGCAACCTGTATGTCTCCAACGGCATGTCCGCCGGTAACACTCGTAATGAAGCGCGTGTTCAGGCGCTGTCCGAAGTGTTCGAACGTCACATCAAAAACCGCATTATCGCCGAAAGCATCAGCCTGCCGGAGATCCCGGCCGAGGTAATGGCGCGTTATCCGAGCGTGGTGGAATCAATCGCGAAGCTGGAAGCCGAAGGGTTCCCAATCTTTGCCTATGACGGCTCACTGGGCGGCAAATATCCGGTTATCTGCGTGGTGCTGTTTAACCCGGCCAACGGGACCTGCTTCGCGTCCTTCGGCGCCCACCCTGACTTCGGCGTGGCGCTGGAGCGTACCGTGACCGAACTGCTGCAGGGTCGTGGTCTGAAAGATCTCGATGTGTTCACCCCACCGACCTTCGATGACGAAGAAGTCGGCGAGCACGCCAACCTCGAAACCCACTTCATCGACTCCAGCGGTTTGATCTCCTGGGATATGTTCAAACAGGATGCAGACTATCCGTTTGCCGACTGGAACTTCTCCGGCACTACCGACGAGGAATTTGCCACACTGATGGCGATTTTCCAGGCGGAAGATAAAGAAGTGTATATTGCCGACTACGAGCATCTGAGCGTTTATGCTTGCCGTATTATCGTCCCGGGGATGTCTGATATTTATCCAGCAGAAGATCTGTGGCTGGCGAATAACAATATGGGCAGCCATCTGCGCGAAACGATTCTTTCTCTGCCGAACAGCGAGTGGGAAAAAGAAGATTATCTGGCGTTGATCGAACAGATGGATGATGAAGGTCTGGACGACTTCACCCGTGTCCGTGAACTGCTCGGGATGGCGACCGGGAAAGACAACGGCTGGTACACCCTGCGCATTGGCGAACTGAAAGCGATGCTGGCACTGGCCGGTGGCGATCTCGAGCAGGCGCTGATCTGGACCGAGTGGACGATGGAGTTCAACGCCTCTATCTTTAGCCCGGAGCGCGCAAACTACTACCGTTGCCTGCAAACGCTGCTGTTGCTTTCTCAGGAAGAAGAACGCCAGCCGCTGCAGTACCTGAACGCATTCGTACGCATGTACGGCGCGGATGCAGTGGAAGCCGCCAGTGCGGCGCTGAGCGGCGAAGAGGCATTCTACGGTCTGCAACCGGTAGACAGCGACCTCGCGGCCTTCCCCGCCCATCAATCGCTGTTAAAAGCGTATGAGAAATTGCAGCGCGCAAAAGCGAGCTTCTGGTCTAAACAGCAGTAAAACCACAAATAACCTATGGCGAAATTATTCGCCTGCGCTATATTACGGGACCTCGGAAGGGGCCCCGTTTTTATTTTTTCATCCCCTTCGTTAATTTGTAATATTTAAGTTAACCAAGAGTAAATACTATTATTAGTAGCTTACTATTTATGTTAATTTTAATGCATATTACTCCATTTTAATTAACCGTTAAAAAGGGGGTTACAGAAAAAATTCAACTGTGGTTTTAAATTTTAAAATTTATTTTTAGTTTGATAATCAAAAAGTTACGCCGTGAATGCTGAAAAACCATGCGTTTTGCGGGCCTATAAGCCAGGCGAGATATGATCTATATCAATTTCTCTTCTATAATGCTTTGTTAGTATCTCGTCGCCGACTTAATAAAGAGAGAGTTAGTGTGAAAGCTGACAACCCTTTTGATCTTTTACTCCCAGCTGAGATGGCCAAAGTGGCCGAAGAAGCGGGTGTCTATAAAGCAACGAAACAACCGCTCAAAACCTTTTTCCTGGCGATTACTGCGGGTGTATTCATCTCCATTGCCTTCGTCTTCTACATCACGTCCACGACAGGCACTGCGGGAATGCCGTTTGGTATTGCCAAGCTGATTGGCGGTATCTGCTTCTCACTGGGACTCATCCTATGTGTCATTTGCGGCGCAGACCTTTTCACCTCTACGGTGCTTATCGTGGTCGCTAAAGCAAGTGGTAAAATCACGTGGGGACAGCTGGCTAAGAACTGGTTAAACGTCTATGTTGGTAACCTGATTGGTGCCTTACTGTTTGTTCTGCTGATGTGGTTATCTGGCGAATATATGGCTGCCAATGGGGGATGGGGACTGAACGTCCTGCAAACCGCTGACCACAAAATGCATCATACTTTTATCGAGGCTGTATGCCTTGGTATCCTGGCAAACCTGATGGTATGTCTGGCGGTGTGGATGAGCTACTCCGGCCGCAGCCTGATGGATAAAGCGATGATTATGGTTCTGCCCGTAGCGATGTTTGTTGCCAGCGGCTTCGAACACAGCATTGCGAACATGTTTATGATCCCGATGGGTATCGTCATTCGCCACTTTGCCAGCCCGGAATTCTGGACCGCAATCGGTTCTACACCGGATAGTTTCTCTCACTTGACTGTCATGAACTTCATCACTGATAACCTGATCCCGGTGACAATCGGTAACATTATTGGTGGTGGTCTGTTAGTCGGGTTGACGTACTGGGTCATTTACCTGCGTGGCAACGACCAGCATTAAGGGTTGTTTCAGGCAGTAAATAAAAAATCCACATAAGAAGGTAGGTGTTACATGTCCGAACTTAACGAAAAGTTAGCTACAGCCTGGGAAGGTTTTGCCAAAGGTGATTGGCAGAAAGAAGTCAACGTCCGTGACTTCATCCAGAAAAACTACACCCCTTATGAAGGCGATGAGTCCTTCCTGGCCGGCGCGACTGATGCGACCACCGCCCTGTGGGACAACGTAATGGAAGGCGTTAAACTGGAAAACCGCACTCACGCGCCAGTTGATTTCGACACCTCCGTTGCGTCAACCATCACTTCTCACGACGCTGGCTACATCAACAAAGCCCTTGAGAAAATCGTTGGCCTGCAGACTGAAGCTCCGCTGAAACGTGCGATTATCCCGTTCGGCGGCATCAAAATGGTTGAAGGTTCCTGTAAAGCGTACAATCGCGAACTGGACCCGATGCTGAAAAAAATCTTCACCGAATACCGCAAAACCCATAACCAGGGTGTATTCGATGTGTACACCAAAGACATTCTGAACTGCCGTAAATCTGGCGTTCTGACTGGTCTGCCTGACGCATACGGCCGTGGCCGTATCATCGGTGACTACCGTCGCGTTGCGCTGTACGGTATCGACTTCCTGATGAAAGACAAATACGCTCAGTTCGTTTCCCTGCAGTCCGATCTGGAAAACGGCGTAAATCTGGAAGCCACTATCCGTCTGCGTGAAGAAATCTCTGAACAGTACCGTGCTCTGGGTCAGATCAAAGAAATGGCTGCTAAATACGGCTGCGATATCTCTGGTCCTGCAACCAACGCGCAGGAAGCTATTCAGTGGACCTACTTCGGCTACCTGGCCGCTGTTAAGTCTCAGAACGGTGCAGCAATGTCCTTCGGCCGTGTATCCACCTTCCTGGATGCCTTCATCGAACGTGACCTGAAAGCTGGCAAAATCACTGAGAAAGATGCTCAGGAAATGATTGACCACCTGGTCATGAAACTGCGTATGGTTCGCTTCCTGCGTACCCCAGAATATGATGAGCTGTTCTCCGGTGACCCAATTTGGGCAACTGAATCTATCGGTGGTATGGGCGTTGATGGCCGTACTCTGGTCACCAAATCCAGCTTCCGCTTCCTGAACACCCTGTACACCATGGGTCCTTCTCCGGAGCCGAACATCACCGTTCTGTGGTCTGAAAAACTGCCACTGAACTTCAAGAAATTCGCGGCTAAAGTCTCCATCGATACCTCTTCTCTGCAGTACGAGAATGACGATCTGATGCGTCCTGACTTCAACAACGATGACTACGCTATCGCTTGCTGCGTAAGCCCAATGGTTGTTGGTAAGCAAATGCAGTTCTTCGGTGCGCGTGCTAACCTCGCGAAAACCATGCTTTACGCTATCAACGGCGGCGTGGACGAAAAACTGAAAATCCAGGTTGGTCCAAAATCTGCACCAATCAAAGGCGATCTGCTGAACTATGACGAAGTCATGGAACGTATGGATCACTTCATGGACTGGCTGGCTAAGCAGTATGTCACCGCTCTGAACGTTATCCACTACATGCACGATAAGTACAGCTACGAAGCGTCTCTGATGGCTCTGCACGACCGTGACGTGGTTCGCACCATGGCATGTGGTATCGCAGGTCTGTCCGTTGCCGCTGACTCCCTGTCTGCAATCAAATATGCGAAAGTTAAACCAATTCGTGACGAAGACGGTCTGGCTGTCGACTTCGAAATCGAAGGCGAATACCCGCAGTTTGGTAACAACGATTCTCGCGTTGATGACATGGCGGTTGACCTGGTAGAACGTTTCATGAAGAAAATTCAGAAACTGACTACTTACCGTGATGCAATCCCGACTCAGTCTGTTCTGACCATCACCTCTAACGTGGTTTATGGTAAGAAAACCGGTAACACCCCAGACGGTCGTCGTGCTGGCGCGCCATTCGGTCCAGGTGCTAACCCTATGCACGGTCGTGACCAGAAAGGTGCTGTCGCCTCTCTGACTTCCGTCGCTAAACTGCCGTTTGCTTACGCTAAAGATGGTATCTCTTACACCTTCTCTATCGTGCCAAACGCTCTGGGTAAAGACGACGAAGTGCGTAAAACCAACCTGGCGGGTCTGATGGACGGTTACTTCCATCACGAAGCGTCCATCGAAGGTGGTCAACACCTGAACGTGAACGTTATGAACCGTGAAATGCTGCTCGATGCGATGGAACATCCGGAAAAATATCCGCAGCTGACCATCCGCGTTTCTGGTTACGCAGTACGTTTTAACTCCCTGACTAAAGAACAGCAGCAGGACGTTATCACACGTACCTTCACTCAAACCATGTAATGGGTTTTTGACTGAAAACGTGATGTAAAAAGCGTACAATAAAGGCTCCACGCAAGTGGGGCCTTTTTAATAACATCTCTCCTGCCCCAGCCTGCTTTGCCAGCCATCTATACTATGGGTATCTGTCAAAACAGACTTAACACAGCCGGTTTTGAGCTGTGCATACACTGGCCCCGGATGGGCCGTATCTGGAGAAAACACCGCAATGTCAGTAATTGGTAACTTGTTTTTCTAGATAACCAAATGAAATAAAAGGATTTATTTCAGGTCACGTCCACATATTGACCATCATCTTCCAAGCCCTGCCCTGTGCGGGGCTTTTTGTTGTTGAGTGTTGGCAGATCTGCGCACTAAGCAAACTTAATACATACCATCGGATCAAAGAGGCCTCGCATTTGCGAGGCCTCGTTTTACATCCAGGCGATTTGTTGCTGCCCTGTCGATGTGGGGTGAGGTAGAGCCGGTGTCACTTCCCCCGGCTTTACGATGTAGCGCTCGACCGTTTCTGTCGTGACGAACGTGCAACTGCAATTAATATTTGTGCACTGGTGATAACGCTCTTTTGTCGTCTCAGTAAAGTAACGGCTGGTGCGGGCATGGGCGGCTGTATGGCATAACGGACAATGGAACATTTCTATCACCTCACCTTAATGATTTAATGCCGCCATTTTATCTATTAAATCCATATAAAACAAATAGATAAATAGAACACATCACTCATCAGCCACTGCTTCGTACTCCACATCAGAAAGCCTTACCTCAAGCTCTACGCCCGTCGTGAAGCCGTTATTGTTGAGGTTATGGGTCACCTTACTGATTAACCATGCCTGCTCGTCTATAACGCGCTTAAAGCCTGATACCTTCACCGGCATTTCCGGGTAAATATCTTCCCGGCCCGTCGCGAGGGTGATTGAGAACTCAGCGACACCGCGCTGCAATTTATCCCACTTCGCCTGAGCTGCACGCATGGCCTGCGCCTTTGACGCGTAAATCGTGGTCATGGCGAAAACATTATCCGATTCACCGGCCATATACTCGCCCTCGCGGGCTTCCTGCTCTTTCTGCTTCTTGGCCTTTGCGGTGCTGCTGACCGGTTTCGCTTTTGGATGCTGGAGCGCCCGCAGGTGCTGCTCTTTCGGCTTACGCTTCAGCTTTACCTGTTGCGCCTGCTTCTGAGGCTTCGGATCTTTGGTATGCAGCCATTTGGCCGTGACGCCGGTATACGCGCCCCGGTCAGCAATCGCGAACTGATGCCGGTCACCATCACTGCGCTGAATAGTGATTTGTGGGATGGCCTTACCGCTGGCCGTCACGCCGCTCCCGGCTTTGAGCATCAGCAATTTGCCCGACTTGACCGACACCGCCCCACCGTTACGCTCGGCGAGGCGGGTCAGGAATACCGCGTCGGATTCCTGCGACTGGTCAATATGCAGGATGCGGATGTTTGCGAGCGATTCCGCCACGCTGGCCGTGAGTTTATTGCGGGATGCAATTGCCCCCACCACAGCGCCAAGCGTGGTGTCATGCCAGGACTCTTCCCGGCGTGAATTGAGCGTTCCGCGAAAATCTGCACTCCGCGCCCGCAGCGTGACCGTGTCCGGTGCACCGTGGTGCTCCACCTCATCGACGGTAAAATCGCCTTTCCCCACCAGGGCAAAACCTTTCCAACCCAGATACAGCGACAGCACCGCACCACGCACCGGCAGCTCGACCAGCCCGTCACTGTCGTCGAGCTCGATGTCGAGCTGGTCAGCCTCAAACCCGCGATTGTCGGTCATGGTCAGGTTAATCAGCCTGTCACTGATGTTGCCGGTGATGTCCTTGCTGTTGAGCGTCAGCATAAACTGAGGCGTCAGGGTTGCGCCTGAGCCGGTGACGATATCCGGCATGATTAACCTCCCACCAGTGAAAGCACATTGCCCGCCTTACCGACAAGAGATTCGGCCTGCTTACCAATATCGCCATAGAGCGCCGCAAGGGAATCATCGACGCGCGTCAGTGACAGCGTGAAGCTGATTTTTCGCGGTGAGCCATCTGCGAAAAAGACGGTGCCGGTTTCGCTCACGTTGGTAATGACAAACATCCCGTAAATGGTGCCAGTGCCGGAAATCAGGGGCCACGCCCGGCCCTCATCCGCCATCGTATAGAGCGCCAGCATCGAGAGCCGCCCGCCGGTCATTTCAGGGTACAAGTCGCCAGTGAGCGTAATTTTGTCTTCGCCGGGGCCGAGGAACTGAAACGCATCACGCTTCCCGACCCGGCTGTTTGACGGCCACTGGTAATCCGCGCTGCGCTGCAAACTCTGATAAGGCAGCGACTGGCGCATAAACACAAACATTCCAAGAGTGAGCATCATCATCAGGCTCCTTAATCATGCATCATGCTGGCGCGGGCTTTGGCTCGCTTGTTCCGCTCGTATTTTTCAAGCGCATCCTGCAACTGGTTACCGAGCTGGCCGCCCGGCGCACCGCCACCCTGTAACTGGATTTGATAGGTTGGGCTGCTCTGGTCGATGTACGTGCGACCGGCGGGCGCGGTGACCGGCTGATATGCCTGATAGCCCCCGGATGAGCTGGTCGCCGGAATGTATCCACCACCCTGCCCGACCGGCTGCGCCTTTGCCGTCGCGGCATCGATGGTGTCCGATTCCTTTTTAACGATGCCGAGCTTTTCGAGGATCACATCAAGGCCGCCGCGCAGCTTGTTGAAGATATTCAGCGGCAGCATCAGCGCATCCCCCAGCGCCCGGCCAAACGCCACCCCGGCATTTTTGCAGCCGTCTAAGGTTTCCTGCGTGGCTTTTACCGGCGCGATAAGGTCTTTAAACCATTTCCAGACTGCGCCTAGTTTCTGGCCGAGCCCGTCAAAAACGGGAGCCAGCGGGGCGAACATCTCAGCCACCGGCGAAAATGCGGCAATAAGCCCCTGCACCACACCCGAGAGAACGGCGCTGATGGGCTCCCAGTATTTGCGGATGAGTAACGCCCCGCCGACGACTGTCGCCACAACCGCAGTGACCACAGCGACCACCGCCCAAAGGGGCCACGAGATGGCCCCTATTACAGCAGCCGCGGCCGTGCCGATTGTCGAAAGGGCAAGGCTTAACATGCCCGCCGCCGCAACGATGGCATTGATACCCGCGATAACCGGCCACGCAACCAGACCAATTACACCCAGCGCCGCAACCAGCCCCAGCCCCGCCGCCGTGATGAGTCCGAGCGTGGTCGCCAGTGATTTATTTTTCTGGATCCAGCCATCGAGCTTCAGCACATAGCCGGTCGCCGTCTGCACCAGTTTGCGCAGCGATGACTCCTGCTGGTCGAAAAGGTCGGTCCCGACCGCCTCATAGGCTGACTGAAACTCTTTAAAATCGCCGCCGAGATTGTCCTGCATGACTTTAACCAGTGCGGCCGTTTTCCCGTCCGAGGCTTTGAGCGTGGCAGTAAGCTGGTCGAGCTTGCCGGTCGACGCGGCTGACATCAGCACCGCCGCCGCTGAGCTCGCCTCTTCCCCGAAAATGGTTTTCATGTACTCGGCACGCTGGCCCGAGCCGAGGTTATTTTTCTCGAAGCTGGCCTGCATTTCTTTCAGGATGCTGAAAATCGGCCGGGTATTGCCCTTGCTGTCGGCCGTTTTGACGCCTAGCTCTTTGATAGCGTCAAAGGCTTTGCCGGTTGGCGCCTGTAAACGACTGAGCACTGCCCGGCTTCCGGTCCCGGCCATCGAGCCGGTGATTTTGGCATCGTGCAGCGCCCCCACCATTGCGGCGGTTTCCTCGATGCTGACACCGGCATTTTTCGCCA
>NZ_JBIGIN010000044.1:0-36237 GCF_043558715.1 Scandinavium sp. M-37 | reverse complement strand
GGTAAAACGTGCTTTTTTCATAGAAATCTCCCCGATTCAGATTACGAGAAATTCTACTTATAAACACACCGTTTTTTCGGGGGGATTACCGTCGCATTCAATCAGGGTTACAGCAAAGCGATCGCAGAAGTCAGCCAGATCAAGAAAGTCTGTCGCGGCGCTAAAGGGAATAGAGAGTAAATCGCAGTCGGAATTGAGGATGGTCATAGATTGAGCTCCGCCAGGTGATGTCTTCAAAGGCACAGACGCGTCTTTGTGTCGTCAGTAAGGTTGTTCAGGAGACCAATCCCGGCACCCGTTTTTTACAGGTACAGAAGGAGAATACTGCGATAGCCAGAAGCCGACAAGGGGTATTACTGGAACCAAGGTCTCACTATGAGATGTAATTGCTTTCGGCTGGTTACATCATTTAAATCAATTGGTTGTGTATCTTTATCCGCCCGATGTCTTGCCTGTGATGACAGTCGAGCTTCAGGATGAATGGTCGCAGGATGAGGGGGAATGCTTGCGCGTCGAGTTTTAGTCCGTTTTGAGTGAAATAGAAGCATTCGCACCCTGATAATTACACTTTGAGCAGAAGGTGAGATCAAAGAGGCGCGGGAGGCGTACGTAAGCAGTAGGTGACAATAGCCCCCTTTACAGGAGGGATTGTCAAAAGCCACCTTCTTAGAAGGTGGTCTTGTTCTTATAGAAAAATAGCTATCAGTGGAAAGCTGACATGAGCTCTTTGTTTTCCTCGATAACAGCCTCTACAGCTTGCTCCAACAGCGTACCGCTTGTGATCAGCGGGTTGAGCACCAGCGCACGCCAGGCAGTGTGACGGTTTCCGGTGATGGCCGCTTCGATGGTGAGCTGTTCGAAGTTTTTCATTAACTGCAGCAGACGTAATGTGTCTTCTGGGAAAGCAGCCACATTCAGCGGCAGCGGCCCTGAGCGCGTGATAACAGAACTGACTTCCACCGCACAGTCATCCGGAAGACCGTTGATTGCACCGTTATTGCGGGTATTAACGTGCATGATGATGCGTTTGTCATTGTGGATTGCGCTCATCAACTCGCAGGCCGCTTCGGAGTAGTACTGTCCTCCTCGCCCTTCCAGCGCTTTTGGTTTTTCCGCCAGTTCCGGATTTTTGTAGATCTCAAACAGTTCATGCTCCAGCGCTTTAACGACTTCACCGCGGGTCCCCTCGCCGTTGGCCTCCCCGACCTCTTGCTTCAAGATATCGTCTTTCATGTAGTAGTAACGAAGGTAGGCGCAAGGGATCATTCTCAGCCCTTTCAGTACATGAGCAGGCCAGGTAAACGGCGGAATATTGCGGGGAACTAGCGGATCATTACCAGCAATGATCTCATCGATTACGTCGTCGAGCTTGTCCTTACCGTTTTGCAGGATCTGACGGGCAAAAATAAAGTGATTGAGTCCTGCCACCTGCATGATGAAATCGTTTGAGCCACCCAGCAGTTTTGTCACGCCCTTCTGCATGATCACCGGCACGTTGCACAGCCCGACCGCTTTAATTTTGGTGTGGCGCAGAATGGCCTCTGTCACCATTCCCGACGGATTAGTGAAGTTCAGCAACCATGCGTCTGGGCATACTGTTTCCATTTCACGGGCAATCTCCAGCGCAATCGGAATGGTTCTGCAGGCATTCGCAAAGCCGCCAAGACCGTTGGTCTCCTGGCCAATCATGCCAAATTTCAGCGCTATTCGTTCATCGCTAATCCTGGCATCCAGGCAGCCTGCACGGAACTGCGAGCAGACATAATCAGCACCAGTGAGGGCCACCCGGCGGTCGAGGCTCTCATGAACGCTGACGTCCAGCCCTGCTTTTTTAAGCATCCGGCGTGCAAGATTGGCAATGATCGCCATCTTTTCACGACCATCTTCGATATCAACCATCCACAGCTCGCGCAAAGGCAGTTCAGTGGTACGGTTGATGAGACCTTCGATAAGCTCCGGGGTATAGCTAGATCCCGCACCGATGATAACGACTTTCAGTTCAGACATGACAACCTCATTAAAATGATTAACTCATTATCATTAGAAAGATTCGGTTCTGGCCTGACAAACGAATAAAAATCTATAATGCATTAAAATGATTAATCCATAGGTCGCCTGATGCTGGAACAACAAAGTACCCTCGCCCTGCTGCAAAGCTTTGAGATTGCCGCCAGACATATGAGTTTTACCCTTGCGGCAAAAGAGTTAAATCTCACTCAGGGAGCGATGAGCCACAGGATCCGCCTGCTTGAATCGCAGCTAGGTTTCCGCGTTTTTGTCCGCATGACGCGAAAGTTGGCATTAACCGAAGAAGGTGAGCGCCTGCTTGCCACTCTGAACTATTCCCTGCGTGCTATTAATGATGAAATTGAAGATATCCGCAGCCAGTCGCTGAGAGGTACGCTGCACATTGGCGTCGCACCGACCTTTGCACAGTGCTGGCTTATGGCTCGACTCCCTGTATTTCAGGCGCAATGGCCCGGGATTAACCTCAAGGTCAAAGTGCGTGCCGGGATCATGGAATTTCACGATGAGCGTGTTGATTTAGCTATCTATTATGGTGCTAGTCGCCACGCGGATTTACATCAGGAACAATTGTTTGATGAAGTGCTCGTGCCGGTATGTTCTCCGCGTTATCTGCAGCTGAATCCGGATATCAGCGCGGAGGGTTTAAGCCAGGCCTGCTTTATCCATACCAGCGAATCTACAGACAATCAGGATCCTTTCTCGGAGTGGCGAATCTGGAACGACGTCAACGGGCAGGAGATTCCTTACAAAAGAAGGCATTACAGCTTTAATCATTATCATATGGCCATCCAGGCTGCGGAAAGCGGAATGGGGGTGATGATGGGAAGAAAAACGCTAATTCAGCCGCAGCTGCAGAGTGGACAGTTGATAGCACTTAGCGCGGTTCCTGTACCTTCAGGTATGAGCTATGACCTGATTTACCCCAGTGAAAACAGAGACAGGATCCGCTGCCGGGCCTTTATTGATTTTTTACATCAGCAGAGAGAACAAGCAACCTAACAGCCGACTGAATGACAAAAAAGGAGCCAGTATAGATATCGAAAATTATTGTACGTTAAGCTTATTTTTGTATTCCTTGGCTGCGGTAAGGGAGCTTGGCTACATCGACAGGCAGCTTTGGAGCAAGGAGCGGACGAGCTAATTGAGCTGAAGATCCGCTGTGAGTGAAAAGCGGACAACTTATACTCCCTCTCTTATTAAACTTGACCCGAAACGCGCGGAATGTGACCCCTTTGCAGCGACTTAATTGCCCGATAATCGCTACAATTAGTCATCGGGTCATGCCAGCCATGACTTATACAACTTTAAAAGCGTTCGGGAGAACACAAAATGAAAATTACTCAGATCCGTAATGCAACCCAGATCCTCGAATATGCAGGTAAGAAATTCCTTATTGATCCCATGCTTTCTGCTAAAGATGCATGGGAAGGTTTTGAAGGAACGGCTCGCTCAGAAATTCGCAATCCTATGGTGGAATTACCTCTGGATATAAGCTCACTGCTTGATGTGGATGCAATTATTATTACCCACACGCATCCGGATCACTGGGATCTGGCTGCTGCAGATATTGTGCCGAAGGATAAGTTGATTTATGTCCAGAATGAGAGCGATAAATCACAGCTGTGTGCTCAGGGTTTTACTAATCTGGTTATTCTGAGCGAAACCAGCCGCTTCGAAGATATTGAACTGATAAAGACAGCATGCCAGCACGGTTCAGATGAAGCCTATGCCAACCCGCAGATGGCCGAAATTCTTGGGGATGCCAGTGGTGTTGTTTTCCGTCATCCAGCAGAAAAAACCTTATATCTTGTTGGTGACTCTATCTGGGTGAAAACCGTGGAAGAGAACATGCGCAAATATATGCCGGGTGTGTTGATAATGAACACGGGTTGGGCTCATGTTCTGGGCTATGGCGCAATCATATTTGGTAAAGAAGATATTTTGAAGGCGCACTTTGTATTGCCTGAAGCCAAAATTGTTGCCACCCACATGGATGCTGTTAACCACTGTCTGACTACGCGACAGGAAGTTCTGGAATATGCGATTATTAACCATATTCAGGATTACGTTTCAGCCCCTGCAGACGGTGAGTCTGTCTCGCTCTGACGGTAATCGACCACCCGGGAGTTAAGATGTCTGCAATTTCAGTTGCCATACTAGTGACCCAAGGATTCAGTACTTATCATGTATCCGTTCCGCTTATCCTTTTTGGCGATACCATTAGCGATCAGCGGCTTTTTACCCGCGTAATATGCGCTGAAAAGCCGGGTCTCGTCTGGTCTGAGGAAGGAACGGCAATCCAGGCCGATCATGGTCTGGAGATGCTAACGCAGGTTGATATCGTCATTGTGCCCTTCTGGGGAGATGTGCGAAAACGACCAGCCAGCTCTCTGCTCGACGCTCTGGTAAAAGCCCGCGAAGCGGGAGTCCAGATAGTAGGCTTGTGTTTGGGCACTTTCGTACTGGCTTATGCAGGCTTGCTGGACGGGCATATGGCAGCAACTCACTGGGAATATGAGGACGATTTTCGGGAGCTGTTTCCTTCCGTTCATTTAAATCTTAATGAACTCTATGTTGATGACGATGGCCTGACAACATCGGCAGGAACAGCTGCGGCAATGGATTGTTGTCTGTATATTATTCGTCAACGTGTTGGCAGCCTGGCGGCTAATAGCATTGCCCGCAGGATGGTCTCGCCACCTCACCGAGAAGGTGGCCAGGCACAGTATATTAATCATCACGTCACGCAAAAGACTGCCAACTGTAGAATTAATACGGTGCTTGATTACCTACTACAGAATCTTCAGGAGCTGCACGATATTAATTCTCTGGCCGAATACGCCTCAATGAGCCGCAGGACGCTGACACGACACTTCACGAAAGCAACCGGTATGTCCATCGTTGAGTGGATTACAGCGGCGCGTCTGCATAAGAGTCAGGAGTTGCTGGAGAATATGGATATTCCAATAGAACAGGTTGCCGAAAAAGCGGGATTTCAGTCTGCCGCAACGTTCAGATTGCAATTTAGGGAAAAATTCGGTGTCAGCCCCAGAGAGTGGCGTAAAACATTTCGTAATGCATAACAAATTAATATAATTATGACAATGGATGTCATCATCGATATATTTTATTTTTTCACTTAAGGTAATGCTTAAATTCAAGGATGGTAAAGAGATTGAAACCGCGCTCACTCTCTACACAGCCCTCCAACCCCACATAAACAAAAAAGCCGGACAACGCGTTATAGACGTTATCCGGCTTTTCGATTTTATGCGGGAAAATTACAGCGCAGGTTCCAGAATACTAATTCGGCTTTCCAGCACGTCACCTTTTACCGCTTCGCTCCACGCTTTCATGTGCGCGGTTTGCAGATGGGCTTCCAGATGGGCGACGGTTTCCCACTGCTCAACCATGGTGATGGAGTCCGGGGCGGTGGCCTGGAAGCTCACGCCTGCGGCGTGGTCGACCATTGGCGCGTAGCCGTGGCAGCCTTCTTCCTTCAGCACGGTCGGAATGATTTTCGCGAACTGATCCAGTACGGCCTGACGGTGGTGCTGACCAGGACGGGTACGGATCTCAGCAATAACAGTTAACATGATAGTCGTACTCCTTTTTATGCAGACCTTCAGTTAAGCAAAAATCTCGGCAAGATGCTTGCGATATTCTGCTACATAGCGCGGAACGTCAGGCATTTTAATCACGTCGTTGGCGATGAACGTCGGCAGCGCATCCATGCCCAGGAACTGGTTGGCTTTATGGAACGGCAGATAAACGCCGTCCACGCCCACGCCGTGGAAGAACTGGTCTTCTTCGGTGAACGCTTCCATCGGCGCGTTCCAGGTCAGGGACAGCATGTATGTTTTGCCCTGAATCAGCCCGCCGGAGCCGTATTTTTGGCTGGCGTCCGACCGGGTACGTCCATCGCTGGCATACAGCGAACCGTGGCCTTCGGTGAATACGTCGTCGATGTATTTTTTCACGGTCCACGGCGCGCCCATCCACCAGCCCGGCATCTGCCAGATAATGGTGTCGGCCCACAGGAAGTTCTGCACTTCTGCCTTCACGTCGTAATCGCTGTCAGCGCGAACAACACGGACTTCATGCCCGGCGTCGCGCAGGAAACCATCCGCGACCTCGGTCATGGTGTCGTTCAACTGGCCGTTGGAATGACCGAATTTTTTACCGCCGTTAATAATCAGGATGTTGCTCATCGTTGTGCCTCAGGAACTGAAAATGTGCATCAGTGTAACCCCTGGACTGAAACGATTAAATTAGCAAAATGTGCAAAGTCTTTTGCGATTTTAGCAATAATGGCGTTACCAGCTGATGCGGGCGATAAATCCTCCTGCGGGGGCGTTACTGAACACCGCATGCATCTGATGCAGGGCGGCGATACGCTGCACAATGGATAACCCCAGGCCGCTGCCCGGTTCATCTTGTCCGGGTGGACGATAAAAACGTTCGCCGACGCGGGCGAGGGCATCGGGGCTTATCCCCGGGCCGTTATCCTGCACCGTGAAACCGTGGGCATCGAGCGTGACGTCCACGGTGCTGCCGCGCGGGCTGTAACGCACCGCGTTATCGAGCAAATTACGCACCAGTAAACCCAACAGCAGGGCCTGACCTCGGCGCGTCACGTCCGGGGCGTTGATGTGAAGCCGCAGCTCAATGCCCGCCTGCTGCGCCGGGTGGTAAATATCCATCACCGACGATTGCAGCAGGTCACCCATCGGCAGCTGTTCCACGTCGTCCAGCTCAGCCAGCGAATCGAGGCGCGATAAGGTCAGCAACTGCTCAACTAACCGTGTCGCCCGGTCGATCCCGGCATGCAGTTGAGACAGCGCTTTCACCCGGCTGTCAGGATCGTCCATCGACAACTGCGCGACTTCGGTTTGTACTTTCAGCGCGGTCAGCGGGCTGCGCAGTTCATGGGCGGCATCCGAGGTAAAACGCCGCTCGCGTAAGATCATACTATGTGAACGGATAAACAGCTGATTGAGGGCGTCCACCAGCGGACGTACCTCGCCCGGCACGCCGTGCGTGCTCAGCTGTTCGTCCGATCCCGGGGTGCGATGTTGCAGGGTGCGGGTTAGCTTTTTCAGCGGGGCCAGTTCGCGGCTCAGGAGCAGGGTCAGCAACAGCACCATCAGCGGGAGCGCCACCAGCCACGGCGCGAGCTGCGAGGTCACGATATCCAGCGCCATCTCCTGGCGATATTCCCACTCCTGGCCGACCACGATCCGGTATTTTTCATCGGCGGTGGTTATCCATAACAAACGCCATTCGTCGTCGTCATTATTAATGCGCCCGTCGTCAAACCCTTCGCGGCGATAGGTGTAGGGAATGTCTTGCCCGTTATCGCCGTCGTTCAGCACCATCCGTCCGTCGGAGGTGTAAATGGCGAACGCCAGCGCGTCGTCGTCGAGGTGTCCGTGCTTAATCTTTTTTTTGGTGCGCAGCTGCGGGGTGATGACGTGCAGCTCGTTGAAATCCATGGCACTCAGGCGCTTGGCAAACAGCATCTGCTGGGTATCAAACAGCTTGTCGAGCTTATGGCTGGTTTGCTGCCAGGCGATAAAACTGGCGCAGCTCCAGGCGACCAGGGTCAGCACAATAAACAGCAGCGTGAGGCGCAGGCGCAGGCTCAGATGGCGCAGAAATATCATTTAGTCATTACTCAGGGTGTAGCCGATCCCGTGTACGGTTCGGATAAAATGGCTGCCAAGCTTGCGGCGCAGGTGATGCACGTGAACCTCCACGGCGTTGCTGGAAACGTCATCATCCCAGTTATACAGCTTCTCTTCGATAAGCTTACGCGGCAGCACGCGCCCGGCGTTACGCATCAGCAGTTCGAGCAGGGCGAACTCTTTTGGTTTGAGCGTTAGCGGTTCATCGTTCAGGGTGGCGGTCAGGCTATCGGGATTGAGCGTTACCGGGCCGTGATGCAGGGCGTTGCTGGCCTGGCCGTGGACGCGGCGGATCAGGGCTTCGAGGCGGGCGGCGACCTCAATTAGCGCGAACGGTTTACACAGGTAGTCATCGGCCCCTAACCGTAGGCCTTCCACGCGCTGGGCGAGGGCGTCGCGCGCGGTGAGGATCAGCACCGGCTCTTTGCGTCCTTCCGCACGCCAGTCGCGCAGGATCTCCAGCCCGTCGATGCCGGGCAGCGTCAGGTCGAGGATCACCGCATCATACGGGGCGGTGTAGAGCGCGGCTCTGCCTTCCTCCCCGCGCGTGAACCAGTCCAGCGTAAAGCCCATTTTGACAAGCCCAGTCTTCAGCCCGTCGCCAATCAGCTTGTCGTCTTCTACCAGTAAAATTCGCATCCGTTCGCCCCCCGTTGATACCGATAATCACCGCCAGTAAACCCGCGCGAAGCCGCGCTGTACAGCAAAAAATAATCTTTTTCCGCCTTAAGAAGTCGTTAAGTTTTATCCTGTTTAATGAGTCACTGAATCGTCTCTAAGGGAGAAAATACGATGAAGAAAACATTAGCAGTTGCGGCCATTGTGGCCCTGATGTCAGCCCCTGTTTTTGCCGCTAACACCCAGGGTGGCTTTACCGGTCCGGGTTCAACCGCCACGACAACCAGCCAGGGCGGCGGGTTCGCCGGGCCAAACGGCAGCGTCACCACCGTTGAGAAAGCAAAATCGATGCGCGATGACGCCTGGGTTACGCTGCGCGGCAATATCACCGAGCGACTTTCTGACGACGTTTACACCTTCAAAGATGCCACCGGCACCGTGAACGTCGATATCGACCATAAACGCTGGAATGGCGTGACCATCACCCCGCAGGATGTGGTCGAGATTCAGGGCGAAGTCGATAAAGACTGGAACTCGGTTGAAATCGACGTGAAGCAAATCAACAAAGTCAGCAAGTAATCCTCCGTACCGCTGCATTCGCAGCGGTAAAACCGCTTCCCCCTGTGACTCAGCGCGTCAGATAAGGTACTATCGGCGGCAATATTGCCCGCTGTATGGCCGGGCGAATTTGTTGAGGAAACACAGTTAATGAGCGATATGGCAGAGCGCCTTGCGCTACATGAGTTTACGGAAAAAGCGTACCTTGACTACTCCATGTACGTCATCATGGACCGCGCATTGCCGTTTATCGGCGATGGCCTGAAACCGGTACAGCGCCGCATTGTTTACGCAATGTCCGAGCTGGGGCTGAGCGCCAGCGCCAAATTCAAGAAATCCGCCCGTACGGTCGGCGACGTGCTGGGTAAATACCATCCGCACGGCGACAGCGCCTGTTATGAAGCCATGGTGCTGATGGCGCAGCCGTTCTCCTATCGTTATCCGCTGGTCGATGGTCAGGGGAACTGGGGTGCGCCGGACGATCCGAAGTCCTTCGCCGCGATGCGTTACACCGAATCCCGTCTGTCGAAATATGCCGAAGTGCTGCTGGGCGAACTGGGTCAGGGCACCGTTGACTGGCTGCCAAACTTCGACGGCACCTTGCAGGAACCGCGCATGTTACCCGCGCGCCTGCCGAATATTCTGCTCAACGGCACCACCGGGATCGCGGTGGGCATGGCGACGGATATTCCACCGCATAACGTGCGTGAAGTGGCGAAAGCGGCAATCACCCTGATTGAACAGCCGAAAACCACACTCGACGAACTGCTCGATATCGTGCAGGGGCCGGACTATCCGACCGAAGCGGAAATCATCACCCCGCGTGCCGATATTCGTAAAATTTACCAGACCGGCCGTGGCTCCGTGCGGATGCGTGCGGTATGGAAGAAAGAAGACGGTGCGGTGGTGATTACCGCGCTGCCACACCAGGTTTCCGGCGCGCGCGTGCTGGAGCAAATCGCCAGCCAGATGCGTAATAAAAAGCTGCCGATGGTCGATGACCTGCGTGACGAATCGGATCACGAAAACCCGACTCGTCTGGTTATCGTCCCGCGCTCCAATCGCGTGGATATGGAGCAGGTGATGAATCACCTGTTTGCCACTACCGATCTGGAAAAAAGCTACCGTATCAACATGAACATGATCGGTCTGGATAACCGTCCGCAGGTGAAAAACCTGCTGGAAATCCTCACCGAATGGTTGGCATTCCGTCGTGATACCGTCAGCCGCCGCCTGAATCATCGCCTCGAGAAAGTGCTCAAGCGCCTGCATATCCTTGAAGGTTTGCTGGTGGCGTTCCTCAATATTGACGAAGTGATTGAAATCATTCGCAGTGAGGATGAGCCAAAACCCGCGCTGATGTCGCGCTTTGGCATCAGCGAAACCCAGGCTGAAGCTATCCTCGAACTGAAATTACGCCACCTCGCCAAACTGGAAGAGGTCAAAATTCGCGGTGAGCAAAACGACCTCGAAAAAGAGCGCGATCAGATTCAGGCGATCCTTGCTTCCGACCGTAAAATGAGCAACCTGCTGAAGAAAGAGCTGCAGGCCGATGCCGAAGCGTTTGGCGACGATCGTCGCTCTCCGCTGCGCGAGCGCGAAGAAGCCAAGGCAATGAACGAGCACGACATGCTGCCGTCTGAGCCGGTGACCATTGTGCTGTCCCAGAGCGGCTGGGTGCGTAGCGCCAAAGGCCACGACATTGACGCCAAAGGCCTGAGCTACAAAGCGGGCGACAGCTGGAAAGCGTCGGTGAAAGGCAAGAGCAACCAGCCGGTGGTGTTTGTCGATACCACCGGACGCAGCTACGCCATCGATCCGATCACGCTGCCGTCGGCGCGCGGGCAGGGCGAGCCGTTGACCGGTAAGCTGACGCTGCCGCCGGGCGCGACCGTGACCCACATGCTGATGGAAAACGACGACCAAAAACTGCTGATGGCCTCCGATGCCGGGTATGGTTTCGTGTGTACCTTCAACGATTTAGTGTCGCGTAACCGTGCGGGTAAAGCGCTGATCACCCTGCCGGATAACGCGCAGGTGATGCCGCCGCTGGTGATTGAGGACGAGTCCGACATGCTGCTGGCGATAACCCAGGCGGGCCGGATGCTGATGTTCCCGCTGAGCGATTTGCCACAGCTGTCGAAAGGCAAGGGCAACAAAATTATCGGCATTCCTTCCGCCGATGCAGCGAAGGGCGCTGACGGTCTGGCGCATCTCTACATCCTGCCGCCGCAGAGCACGCTGACCATTCATGTCGGTAAACGTAAGATCAAACTCCGTCCGGAGGAGCTGCAAAAAGTCACCGGCGAGCGTGGTCGTCGCGGCACGCTGATGCGCGGCTTACAGAAAATCGACAAGATTGACATCGACTCTCCGATGCGCCCGACCTCAAGCGCGGGCGACAGCGAAGAGTAATCCCGATGCCCCTTCCACTCGGAAGGGGCAGTAAATTTTGCGGCAAAACCGTTGTTAATTCGTGCGTTGCGATTAACAATACCCTATTAAGGGTTCTGCAAGTCATATCCCCTGGCCGGTATATAACTCTAAGCGGTTAGGTTCTCAGAGGTAGCTATGCTATTGATTTTTCGCGCAATCATCGTTGTTATTTACTGCATCCTGGTGTGCATTTTTGGCTGTATTTATTGTCTGTTCAGCCCACGTAATCCAAAACACGTTGCGACGTTTGGTCATATGTTTGGCCGACTGGCGCCTGTTTTTGGTCTGACGGTAGAAAAACGTCTACCGGAAGGGCATGAAAACTTTGGTAATGCCATCTATATCGGTAACCATCAGAACAATTACGATATGGTGACGGCGGCGAACATCGTGTTACCACCAACGGTGACCGTAGGTAAGAAAAGCCTGCTATGGGTGCCGTTTTTTGGCCTGCTGTACTGGCTGACCGGTAACCTGCTTATCGACCGTAACAACCGCTCCAAAGCGCACAGCACCATCGCCGAAGTGGTGAATGCGTTTAATAAGCGCAAGATTTCATTCTGGATGTTCCCGGAAGGCACTCGCAGCCGTGGTCGCGGCCTGCTGCCGTTCAAAACCGGCGCGTTTCATGCCGCCATTGCCGCTGGGGTACCGATTATTCCGGTATGCGTTTCCAATACATCGAATAAAATTAACCTGAACCGTCTCAATAACGGTCTGGTCATTGTTGAAATGCTGCCGCCGATTGATACCAGTCGCTGGGGTAAAGATCAGGTGCGTGAACTTGCCGCCCATTGCCGGGAAATAATGATGGCAAAAATCGCCGAGCTCGACCAGGAAGTCGCCGAACGCGAAGCAGCAAATAAGAAAAAGTAAGAGCCTTCACAGTGCTCTGTTTGGGAACGGTTTCCCTCTGTTTAGTAGTCAGTTTCATGGAGTTTATATGTCACTCAGTCGGCGTCAGTTTCTTCAGGCATCAGGGATAACGCTTTGTGCAGGCGCCGTGCCGCTGAGGGCAAACGCGGCAGGCCAGCAACCGGCATTGCCAGTCCCCCCGCTGCTCGAATCCCGCCGTGGACAGCCGCTGTTCCTTACCTTGCAACGTGCGCACTGGTCCTTCACCCAGGGCACACGTGCGCCGGTCTGGGGCGTCAACGGTCGCTATCTCGGGCCAACCATCCGCGTGTGGAACGGCGATGACGTCAAACTGATTTACAGCAACCGCCTGACTGAAAATGTGTCGATGACCATTCGCGGATTGCAGGTGCCGGGCCCGCTGATGGGCGGCGCGGCGCGGATGATGTCCCCGAATGCCGACTGGGCGCCAGTCCTGCCGATTCGCCAGAACGCCTCGACGCTGTGGTATCAGGCCAACACCCCGAATCATATGGCGCAGCAGGTCTATAACGGGCTGGCGGGCATGTGGCTGATTGAAGATGACGTCAGTAAGTCCTTACCTATTCCGAATCATTACGGCGTGGACGACTTCCCGGTGATCATTCAGGATAAGCGCCTGGATAACTTCGGCACGCCGGAATACAGCGAGCCGGGCAGTGGGGGCTTTGTCGGTGATTCGCTGATGGTCAACGGGGCGCAAAGCCCGTATGTCGAAGTGTCTCGCGGCTGGGTGCGTTTGCGCCTGCTGAACGCCTCCAACTCCCGCCGCTACCTGCTGCAAATGAGCGACGGCCGTGCTTTACACGTGATTTCCGGTGACCAGGGTTTCCTGCCCGCGCCGGTGTCGGTTAAACAGCTGTCGCTGGCCCCGGGCGAGCGCCGTGAAATTCTGGTCGACATGACCAACGGCGACGAAGTGTCGATCACCTGTGGCGAAGCGGCGAGTATCGTTGACCGTATTCGCGGCTTCTTCGAGCCGTCGAGCATTCTGATTTCAACCCTGGTGCTGACCCTTCGCCCAACCGGCCTGTTACCGCTGGTGACCGATAGCCTGCCGATGCGCCTGCTCCCGGAAGAGATAATGACCGGGACGCCAATACGCAGCCGTGATTTTACCCTCGGCGACGATCCGGGCATCAACGGCCAGCTGTGGGACCCGCAGCGTATTGACGTCACCGCCCAACAGGGGACCTGGGAGCGCTGGACGCTGCGCGCCGACAGCCCGCAGTCGTTCCATATTGAAGGGGTCATGTTCCAAATCCGTAACGTCAACGGCGCGATGCCGTTCCCGGAGGACCGGGGCTGGAAAGACACGGTCTGGATTGATGGCCAGGTTGAGCTGCTGGTGTATTACGTCCAGCCGTCGTGGCCTCACTTCCCGTTCCAGTTCGCCAGCCAGACGCTGGAGTTGGCTGACCGTGGTTCAATTGGTCAGATGCTGGTGAATCCCGCGCCGTAATCCACACGATGAAGGGGGACATATGCCCCTTCATCTTTTGCATCAATTCAGCGTATAATCCCCGCCTTTTGCAGCCTTTTTAACCACCCGGAAGCATTCATGAGCGCTATTTCCCTGATCCAACCGGATCGCTCCCTCTTCTCCTGGCCCCAGTATTGGGCGGCCTGTTTTGGCCCTGCGCCTTTTTTACCTATGTCTCGGGAAGAGATGGATCAACTTGGCTGGGACAGCTGCGACATCATCATGGTCACTGGGGACGCCTACGTTGATCATCCCAGCTTCGGGATGGCTATCTGTGGACGTATGCTGGAAGCGCAGGGCTTCCGCGTCGGGATAATCTCCCAGCCGGACTGGAACAGCAAAGAAGACTTCATGCGTCTGGGCAAACCGAATCTGTTCTTCGGCGTGACCGCAGGCAACATGGACTCAATGATCAACCGTTACACCGCCGACCGTAAGCTGCGTCACGACGATGCTTACACCGCGGATAACGTGGCGGGCAAGCGTCCGGACCGTGCCACCCTGGTCTATACCCAGCGCTGTAAAGAAGCCTGGAAAGACGTGCCGGTGATCCTCGGCGGGATTGAAGCCAGCCTGCGTCGCTCCGCGCATTACGATTATTGGTCTGATACCGTGCGCCGTTCGGTGCTGGTGGATTCCAAAGCCGACATGCTGATTTTCGGTAACGGCGAGCGTCCGCTGGTCGAAGTGGCACACCGTCTGGCGATGGGTGAAGCGGTCTCTGACATCCGCGACGTGCGTAACACCGCGATCATGGTTAAAGAAGCGCTGCCGGGCTGGACCGGGGTGGATTCCACGCGTCTGGATACGCCGGGCAAAATCGATCCGATCCCACATCCTTACGGCGAAGATCTGCCGTGCGCCGACAATAAACCCGTCGAGCCGCAAAAGGCCGAAGCCAAAGCCATCACCATCCAGCCGCCGAAGCCAAAGCCGTGGGAGAAAACCTACGTGCTGCTGCCTTCCTACGAGAAAGTGAAGGGCGACAAAGTGCTGTATGCGCACGCTTCGCGTATTCTGCACCATGAAACAAACCCAGGCTGCGCCAGGGCGATGATGCAAAAACACGGCGACCGCTATATCTGGCTGAACCCACCGGCGATCCCGCTTTCTACCGACGAAATGGATAGCGTGTTTGCGCTGCCCTACAAGCGCGTGCCGCACCCGGCGTACGGCGACAGCCGGATCCCGGCCTACGAGATGATCCGCTTCTCGGTCAACATCATGCGCGGTTGCTTCGGCGGCTGTTCGTTCTGTTCGATTACCGAGCACGAAGGCCGTATCATCCAGAGCCGCTCCGAAGAATCGATCATCAATGAGATCGAAGCCATTCGTGACACGGTTCCGGGCTTTACCGGCATTATCTCCGATCTGGGTGGCCCGACCGCTAACATGTATATGCTGCGCTGCAAATCGCCGCGCGCCGAACAGACCTGCCGTCGTCTTTCCTGCGTCTACCCGGATATTTGCCCGCACATGGACACCAACCATGAGCCGACGATCAACCTGTATCGCCGTGCCCGCGATTTGAAAGGCGTGAAGAAGATCCTCATCGCCTCCGGCGTGCGCTACGACATCGCGGTAGAAGATCCGCGCTACATCAAAGAGCTGGCGACCCACCACGTAGGTGGCTACCTGAAGATTGCCCCGGAACACACCGAGGAAGGCCCGCTGTCGAAAATGATGAAACCGGGGATGGGCAGCTACGATCGCTTTAAAGAGTTGTTCGACACCTATTCAAAACAGGCGGGGAAAGAGCAGTATCTGATCCCGTACTTCATCTCCTCGCATCCGGGCACCACCGATGAAGACATGGTAAACCTGGCGCTGTGGCTGAAGAAGAACCGCTTCCGTCTCGATCAGGTGCAGAACTTCTACCCGTCGCCGCTCGCCAACTCGACCACCATGTATTACACCGGTAAGAACCCGCTGAGTAAAATCAGTTACAAGAGTGAAGATGTGGTGGTGCCGAAGGGGGATAAACAGCGTCGTCTGCATAAAGCGCTGCTGCGTTATCATGACCCGGCGAACTGGCCATTGATTCGTCAGGCGTTGGAAACCATGGGTAAAAAACACCTGATTGGTGGTCGCCGCGAATGTCTGGTGCCATCCCCGACGCTGGACGAAATGCGTGAAGCACGTCGCCAGAATCGTAATACGCGCCCGGCGCTGACCAAGCACACGCCAATCGCCCAGCAGCGCAATCCTGGCGCACGGAAGCCAAAACCTGCCGCCAAACGCACAGTGAAGTCATAAAATAAGGCCCCGGCATCATTGTCCGGGGCCTTTCTCTTTACAGCGCAATTCAAGACGCTGAATTAAATATCATTAACAAACCGATTAATTGAGAATAAATAAACAGTTAAACCTGTGATCATCCGCAGTTATTTAAAATTAAAAATGCATGAGTTTCCAATGAGCCATGGCTTGAGTTAATTCTTATAATTAACATTAAAAAGTCATGAAATTCACTCAAGGAGATCCTGGTGCATAAATATATCATCAACCATCAATGTGTATTCAACGAGCAACAAAACGAGTTAAGAAACGTCTCTAATTCCCTGGTCATTAAAATGACAGCGATGCGTGCCAACTGTCTTCGTTTTATGATTGAGCATGCCGAGAGAGGGATTATCGATAGGCAGGCACTCACCAATGAATTATGGGGAGAAAGAGGGAAGTACGTTAATGATGCTAACCTCACCCAGATGATTTATTTGATACGCAAAGATTTGAAAGCTATCGGGATAAGCGATCTGTTGGTTACCGTTCCCCGCAGAGGTATCCAGGTTAACAGCGGTATCGCTATTGAAAAAGTTGAGATAACGCATCGTAGCACCCCAGCACATGCCAGCCTGGCAAAGCCTATCATCGTTACTTTATGTATATTATTGCTGATTGCAGCGTGTTTGTATTTTATCTAATGGGTTTATATGGCAAGGCAATACAAGCCTTGCCATTGCTTTAACATTATTTAGTCATGCCACTGACAATCTTTTGTATCTTCGTGGCGATGCTTTTCAGTATCGCTCCAGAGCATACCCCTCCAATCCCCGCGAAAACCAGAATCATGTTAAAACTTAACCCTTGCTCAATAGCAATAGCGCTCAATAAGAAACTTGTAAAACAGGAAATAATAATTTGTGTAAGGCAATTTGCCAGAAAAGGCCTGACTCCTTTGTCAGATTTTTTGTTTGTCTTAAGCAGATAACGTACAACGCCACCCCAGGCACCGGTGGCGATAACCAGAAATAAGACTTCCAGTTCAAGCAGGATGACCTTCGGTGTTGTTGCCGGATCGTAAATAGCAATACCAAACTCCTTGTGGTAATAAAGTGCACGTAAATTAATGCGTTTTCCTCTGCTCGCATAATAAAAAACACTAATTCAATATCAACTTTTGTGTTTGGCGCTATGATTGATTATCGTCGAAATGAAGACAAGGTATGCAACATGGTCACAATGTCCTCCACCATGTGGCTGCGAGGTTTTTTCTTTTTCCATGAAGCATAAATATTAATTGGTCTGAAAGTCATTTCACTCGGGGGCTGGATGATATTTATTGCGCTTTTTCTCTGGTTTTTATGAAAGACAGCAAGTTTGAGAGGAAACAACGCGATGAGTGATGTTTGTTCTATAATATTAATAATTCCTGTAATGGAATCACTTTGGTAGCTTTTAATGCGGTTACCCTGGTAAGGTGTATCTTCATTATATAAATAGCTATCGTTTGCTGCCGCGGCTGAAAATAAACTACTATGATAAATAGCATGGCGTGCAGAATAGAAATTATGAAGCGATAATTTCTCAATGCTACTAAGAAGATTGTCTCTACTGCAAATACAGCAAAAATTTTTAAAGCTATCAATCAACCTGCAGTCAATATCATTATCGGTAAAGGGAATGGGACTCACGATGAGGTCACTGTGACCCGCAAGAAGTAAGCGTTTCATTTCTTTGTGAGTTAGATTTCTGTTGGAGAAATGTTTGAATATAGTGTTCTCAAAAACCGAATTGTCATAAAGTTGCGAAAGATAATAATTTTCAACCAGATCGCCACCAAGGATAGTGATTTGATTGGCGGATAAATTATTTTGCTCGGGGGTTATCGTATTGCGGACTAACTCTATCACCTGACGAAAAGACGCATGCACCTCAAGTGCCTTCATCGTCGGGACCAGTCCCTCCTTTCCTCTGACAAACAACGCTTCATTATAAAATAATTGCAGGCGATTCAATGCCAATGACACCGCAGCGGGAGTGACAGACAGTTGCTTTGCCGCTTTGGATGCATTTCCCGCGGATATCACTGCATCCAGCACTTTTATCAGATTATAGTCAAAATCTCGACTCAAGGTTTTTTCGTTCATTAATTAAGCCTTCAAAAAAAAGCTCAATATAAGTAACATCAAAAATAAAACAAATCATTTTATATCAAAACAATATTTCATTTATGAATTAACATCATCTTACCGATTATCTTACCGTGATGCTAATACAAAAGGATTAGGGCTAATATTTATTCTGTAGAACGTCTTCACGCTATATTAAAATGGGCTGCACCCCACCAGGATGGGGCGCAGTATTTATTGGCGAAGATTATCCGCCGAATTGATCCGGGTCCGGCCCAAGGCGTTTGCCCTGATCCAGCTTGGCTATTTCACCGAGCTCATCTTTATCGAGACGGAAATCCCAGACGTCGAAGTTTTCCGCGATGCGCGAAGGGGTCACTGATTTCGGGATAACCACCAGCCCACTGTCGAGATGCCAACGGATGACAATCTGCGCGGGCGTTTTGCCATACTTCTCCGCCAGATGGCGAATAATCGTCTGGTCAAACACCCCTTCGCCGCCCTGCGCCAACGGGCTCCACGATTCGGTTTGGATCTTGTGGGTTGCGTTCCAGGAGTGCAATTGACGCTGCTGCATCAAAGGATGAAGTTCTATTTGATTGATAACGGGCGTAACGCCCGTTTCGTCAATCAGGCGTTGCAGGTGATGCACCTGGAAATTACACACGCCGATGCTCTTCACCAGACCCTGTTCTTGCAGTTTGATCATCCCGCGCCAGGCTTCAACGTAGTGATCGATAGCCGGAACCGGCCAGTGCATCAGATACAGATCGACAAAATCGAGCTGCAGTTTATCGAGGCTTTCCTGAAGCGCGTCTGCCGGGCGCTTCTGATCGTCGTTCCACAGCTTAGTGGTGATGAACAGATCGTCGCGCGCGACGCCTGCGCTGGCTAATGCTTTACCGACGCCATCTTCATTTTTATACGCGGCGGCGGTATCGATAGACCGATAGCCGACCTCCAGCGCTTTATGAATGGCGGTAACCACGTCCTCGTTGCTTGCTTTCCACACGCCGAGTCCCAGTTGCGGCATTACGTTGCCGTCCTGTAGCTTGATTACGGTTGGATGTGTCATGCATTCCTCCTTACGCCCGTCATACTTCACATTGCAGGCGCGTGGGCTGCGTGCCTGCAATTCGAATTATTAGGGCTTGATGAAAATCACCGGAGCACATCAGGCACTCCGGTGAAGTAGTAGCATTAAGTCTGGACGAAATACGAGAAAACGAAAGGTTAAGCGGGAAATCGCTTAGCGCGCGGCTTCGTAAATACGACGGCTCACCTCAAGGGTAATATCCTGATTTTCGCCGATTTGGGTCATGCCGTGCTCTTCGAGTTTTTTCAGCAGAGCCGGGATGGAGCTGCCGTCCAGGCCATAACCGGACAGACGCGTTGGCACGCCCATCGCTTCGAAGAACTCACGGGTTTTAGCAATCGCGGCATCGATACGCGCATCGTCAGAACCTTCGGTGATGTTCCATACGCGTTCTGCGTATTGCAGCAGTTTGGCGCGTTTGGTATCGCGTTTTTCATTCCACAGGGCAGGCAGAACCACCGCCAGCGTCTGCGCATGATCCAGCCCATGCATCGCGGTCAGTTCATGGCCGAGCATATGGGTCGCCCAGTCCTGCGGCACGCCTGCACCAATCAGGCCATTCAGCGCCTGCGTTGCAGCCCACATTACGTTGGCACGCACGTCGTAGTTTTCTGGCTCTTTCAGCGCTTTCGGGCCTTCTTCTACCAGCGTCAGCAGAATGCCTTCGGCGAAACGGTCCTGAATTTTGGCGTTCACCGGATACGTTACGTACTGCTCAACGGTATGTACGAAGGCATCCACCACGCCGTTAGCAACCTGACGCGGTGGCAGGGTATAGGTGTATACCGGATCAAGGATCGCAAACACCGGCTGCACGTTCGGGTTCATGAACGCCTGTTTGTCACCGGTGGTTTTACGGGAAATGACCGCGCCCATGTTGGATTCTGAACCGGTGGCTGGCAGGGTCAGCACGGAGCCCATTGGGATCGCGCTTTTGATGTTTGCCCCGCCGGTTTGCAGGATTTCCCAAGGATCGACACCGTCAGCATAATGCGCGGCTGCCGCAATAAATTTAGTGCCATCGAGCACCGAACCACCGCCGACCGCCAGCAGGAAAGTGACGTTCTGTTCGCGGGCAATTTTCACCGCGTTCATCAGCGTTTCATAAGATGGGTTTGGTTCGATACCGCCGAATTCCAGCACGTCCAGACCGTTCAGGGCGCTCAGCACCTGGTCCAGCACGCCGGTCTTTTTGACGCTGCCGCCGCCGTAGGTGACGAGGACACGGGCATTGGCCGGGATTTGCGCCCGCAGGTCTGCGATAGCGTCTTTACCAAATAAAATGCGGGTTGGAGTGTGCAGGTTGAAATTAAACATGGCTTATTCCCTTCATTACGGGTGAAAAAGACGATAGCGACAGGGCTATCTGATGGGGGTTATTGTGGTCCTGTGGTCTGTTTGTCTCAATGCACATTCCTGCCGATGTATTGCCCATTTCTCCTGATGACTGGAGAATATGAATAATTGTGTCCACAATACATCCATCGTAATACGCCCCGGATACCGCCAAAAATGAATCGTGAAGAGACCTGTCTGCTGCTGACCGATAAGATTAAGCAGCTGAAAAATAATGAAGAAACGCTGACTCAGCTGTTGCCAGATATCCGCCTGTTGTACGGCACTCAGCCGGGCACCCGCACCCCGGTGATGTACCAGCCTGGTATAGTTTTCCTCTTTTCAGGCCATAAAATCGGCCATATCAACGAGCGTGTTTTCCGCTACGATGCCACGGAATACCTGCTGCTGACCGTGCCGCTGCCGTTTGAATGCGAAACCTTCGCCACCCCGGAAGTGCCCCTGGCGGGCCTGCGTCTGAACGTCGATATTCTGCAATTGCAGGAGCTGCTGATGGACATCGGCGAAGACGAGCTGTTTCAGCCGTCAATGGCGGCGAGCGGGATCAACTCGGCGAAGCTGTCCGATGAAATTCTCTGTGCGGCAGAACGCCTGCTGGATGTGATGGAGCGCCCGCTGGATGCGCGTATTCTCGGCAAACAAATCATCCGTGAGATGCTTTATCACGTGCTGATGGGGCCAGGGGGCGGGGCGTTGCTGGCGCTGGTGAGTCGCCAGACGCATTTCAGCCTGATAAGCCGGGTGCTGAAGCGGATTGAAAGTCAGTACACCGAAAACCTCAGCGTCGATCAGCTGGCGGCGGAAGCCAACATGAGCGTTTCGGCGTTTCACCACAACTTCAAATCGGTGACCAGCACCTCGCCGTTGCAGTACCTGAAAACGTACCGCTTGCACAAGGCGCGCATGATGATGGTGCACGATGGCTTAAAGGCCAGCACCGCGGCGATGAAAGTCGGGTATGAAAGCGCATCGCAGTTCAGTCGGGAGTTTAAGCGCTATTTCGGCATCACGCCGGGCGAGGATGCGGCGCGTATTAGAGGAATGCAGGGCGTTTAATCCCCTCGCGCCTTAGGGCGAGGGTGGGGGGAACAGCGCCTTCAGGCGCTGCAATACTTCTTCTTAATGACCACGAAAACCGTACCGAGCAGGCCGGCAACCAGCAGGAAAATCGGCAGGATCATCAGGAACGTCATCACCTGGTCTTCATGGCGTTTGACGAACGGGATCATGCTCAGGGCATAGCCGAGGCCGGTCACGACGCCGACCCACAGCAGGGCGCTCAGCCAGTTAAAGAACTGGAAGCGGCGATTCGACAAACCCGAAATGCCTGCCATGGTGGGCAGCAGAGTGCGAACAAACGCCAGAAAACGCCCGGCGAGCAGCGCCAGCAGACCGTGGCGGTCAAACATGCAGGTGGCGCGTTCGTGGTATTTGGTCGGTAATTGCGCCAGCCAGCCTTTCACCGTTTTGGTGTTGCCCAGCCAGCGGCCCTGAATATAGCTCAGCCAGCAGCCCAGACTGGCGGCAGCGGTCAGAATCGCCAGCGTCGGAACAAAATCCATCACGCCTTTGGCGATCAGCGCCCCGGCGAGCAGCAACAGGCTATCGCCCGGCAAGAACGACGCCGGAAGCAGACCATTTTCTAAAAATAGCGTCGCAAACATGACCAGATACACCACGCCTACGACGTGGGGATCGGCCAGTGCGGCGAAATCATGCTGCCAGAGTGCGGCGGCAATGTGCTGGATAACAACCATGGACTTTCCTGTGGACTAACATTTTCTGAGTATTGTACTCCTGAATCGCCCGGGATGCCTTGATCCCAGGCGCAACAATGCAGGCAGTTTTAGCGGGACTGTCTGAAATTGTGTCCATCGGATGCCACTTTACACGATGCGTTCAAAACCTGCCGACAAATCCTGGAGAAGATCGTCAACATTCTCTAAACCAACGTGCAGACGAATCAGCGTCCCGCTGAAGTCAGGCTTGCCGTCAGGGCGGATTTCTGCGAGTTGCTCCGGCTGGGTCGGCAGAATTAACGACTCATAGCCGCCCCAGGAGTAAGCCATGCTGAACAGCGTAAAGTTGTCGAGATAGGCCGCCAGTTCGCTGTCGGTAAGCCGTTTTTTCAGAATGAATGAGAACAGACCGCTGCTGCCCGTAAAGTCTCGTTTCCAGAACTCGTGTCCTTTACTGCCCGGCAGGGCTGGGTGATTGACCCGCTCAACCTGTGGATGCTGTGCCAGCCATTCGGCAATTTTAACGCTACTGTCGTGATGCTGACGCAGACGGACCCCGAGAGTACGCAGACCACGGCTGGTCATATAGGCGGTGTCGGCATCAACCATCTGGCCCATCAGATAGGCATTCTCACGCAGCTGATCCCAGCAGCGGGCGTTGGCGACGGCGGTGCCGATCATGCCATCGGAATGGCCAATCAGGTATTTGGTGGCCGCCTGAATGGAGATATCGATATCGAACTCGAGCGCCTTGAACAGCACGCCCGCCGCCCAGGTGTTGTCGATCATAATGACGGCGTCCGGGGCCACGCGGCGAACCGCGCTGACGATGGCGGGCACATCATGCACTTCCATGGTGATCGAGCCCGGTGATTCCAGGAACACCACTTTAGTATTCGGCTGGATCAAATCGGCAATCCCGGCCCCAATCATGGGATCGAACCAGCCGGTCGTGACCCCGAGTTTTTTAAGAATTTTGGTGCTGAAATCCTGGCTCGGTTCATAGGCGCTGTTGGTCATCAGCACATGATCGCCCTGTTCAACAAATGCCAGAATCGTGTTCGCCACCGCCGCCGCACCGCACGGGAACAGAGCGCAACCGGCTCCCCCTTCCAGTTCGCACATGGCTTCCTGCAACGAGAAATGGGTCAGCGTCCCGCGACGCCCGTAAAACAACTCACCTTTGGCGCGATTGCGGGTGGCGTGCTTCTTTGCTTCCACAGTGTCGAAAACCAGGGAGGACGCGCGCTGGATAACGCTGTTCACCGATCCCTGAGTGAATTTTTTACTCCGGCCAGCGTTCACCAGCACGGTATCAAGTTGTTTGTTGGACATGTTCTATCTACCTGTTTTTATACGTCTGGACGTCTAAACTAGCATGATTGTTCGGGGATGTACGACACCCAACGAGATTAAGCAGAAAATTTTGCCGGAACGCGTCAAAGCGCCTTTTTTACTGCGTCAGCGCAAGGAAACGTAGCGATGATTGCGTCAATATGTAAATAGTAATGAGAACGACTATCAATTCGACGTCGTTTTGATATGATTACGAGCAGATTTTGTGATTTAGATCCTGGAGAAACAGAGTGGGTAATAATTTGATGCAGGCGGATCTCTCCGTTTGGGGTATGTATCATCATGCCGACATCGTGGTTAAGGTAGTTATGATCGGCCTGATTCTGGCATCGGTCGTCACCTGGGCAATCTTCTTCAGTAAAAGTACCGAACTGCTGTCGCAAAAGCGCCGCCTCAAGCGTGAGCAGCAGCTGTTGGGCGAAGCCCGCTCTCTGAACCAGGCCAGCGACATTGCCGCAGCCTTCCCGGCGAAAAGCCTCAGCCTCCAACTGCTGAACGAAGCGCAGAACGAGCTGGAACTCTCCGAAGGTGCTGAAGATAACGAAGGCATTAAAGAGCGTACCGGTTTCCGTCTGGAGCGCCGCGTGGCGGCCGCCGGTCGTCACATGGGCCGGGGGAACGGTTATCTGGCAACTATCGGGGCGATTTCACCGTTTATCGGCCTGTTTGGCACCGTATGGGGCATCATGAACAGCTTCATCGGCATCGCCCAGACCCAGACGACGAACCTCGCCGTCGTGGCACCGGGCATCGCCGAAGCGCTGCTGGCGACCGCTATCGGCCTGTTCGCCGCGATCCCAGCCGTGGTTATCTACAACATTTTCGCCCGCATGATTGGCAGCCACAAAGCGCTGCTCGGTGATGTCGCGGCGCAGGTTCTGCTGCTGCAAAGCCGTGATCTTGACCTCAACAACAGCGGCGCTCAGCCGGTGCGTACCGCGCAGAAACTGCGGGTAGGGTGATAGCCAATGGCAATGCGTCTTAACGAAAATCTGGACGATAACGGCGAAATGCATGAGATCAACGTGACGCCGTTCATCGACGTCATGCTGGTTCTGCTGATTATCTTCATGGTGGCCGCCCCGCTGGCGACCGTAGACGTGAAGGTGAATCTGCCAGCCTCTTCCAGCCAGCCACAGCCGCGCCCGGAGAAACCGGTGTACCTGTCGGTGAAAGCGGACAACAGCATGTTCCTCGGTAACGATCCGGTCACCGAAGAAACGATGGTAAATGCGATTAACGCGCAGACCGAAGGCAAGAAAGACACCACCATCTTCTTCCGGGCGGATAAAACCGTGAACTACGAAACGATGATGAAGGTGATGGATACGCTGCACCAGGCGGGGTATCTGAAAATCGGTCTGGTGGGCGAAGAGCACGCAGCCGCCGCGAAATAATCGGCATCATTACCGCTATAAACAAAGAACCGGCCATGCGCCGGTTTTTTTATGTGCGTTGATTCAGGCTTTCTTCGTTGCTGAGGTGGGGAGAGGCTCCTGAGGCGCGACGATATTGACGCAGGCGGTGCGGCAGTTGCCGTCGGCCAGTTTACGGCTCAGGCGCAGGGTGGCGATTTCGCGCCCCAGTAGGTGTTGATAGCTGGCTTCGATATGCGCGAGAACTTTCTCTTTGAGTTGCGGATTACGGCTGATTACCTCGGCCAGCGCTGCGCCGTAAATTTCCTCTTTCACCTGGAAAGCGTAAATCTCGCGGCGGTACTGCCATTTCATGCGTACCAGCGCGGCGGGAATCGACACCAGCGCTTTCGCGGTTTCTTCAATTACCGCATTTTTCTCATTTTTCAGTGCCTGAAGATTATGCTTCAGGATCACCGCATCGCTGTTTTTGTCGTCTAAAGTCAAATAAACGTTATTATTATCACCCTCTTTCATTTTACTCAGCCTGAAAGTCGTAAAAAAGAGACGCTGTTTTTTCTTGCGTGATCAAATTAAGCCAAATTTCATTCCCGGCCTCATTTATTTTATCGGTGTACTCGGCAATAATTTGACTTAATTCCTGGTTATCAATTTCCGCTTCCATTTGAAGGTCGTTCAGAACACGGGCATAGGCTTCGATTTTCATGACCCGAAATAGCCTGTCTTTAATATGACGGTCACGCTCTTCCAGCAGCATATTGCGCGACTGACCATGACGTACCGGGGCGGCTAATATATCTGCTTCGAAATTGTCGAGAGTTATCTTGCCCTGAGTTAAATCAGCATTATTTTCTGCTACACCGGGCGCTGACTCTGGGTTTGAGATGTGAAAATGGGCCGGGATCAGTGACTCGGGTATCATGCCTGATGTCCTTTTATTTTCAACAGGATAGGAGAGATAAAGATGTGAGGTTCGTTGACAATATCATGGCGTAAATTTAAAATCAAAAAAAATGGAGTAAACCATGAACAGTATTATCTATTTTGTGATAGCGCTGCTATTACTTACCGTTGTTATTCTTATCGTCATCTCTGGTCTGTTTAAAAATGAGGTGGTGAACGAAAAACCTCAACCACCGCAGGCGAAATTGCTAAGCAAAGAAGAAGGTGAAGACCATTTTTCGGTGCTGATGAATGCGATAACGCCGGTATGGTACTGGCGCGTCAATCATGAATATATTGATTTTCTTCATGCCACCATAAAACGCATGAGTATCACCGAATTAAATGCTACCGCAGGGTTATTTGAGGCCCAGCGACGCTGCAGCGATCTCAATTCGGCGGTGTATAAATATTACGATAATATAAAAAAACGCTGCGTAAATGGCGAAAAGGTCTCGCACGGTGATCTCGACGTGTTGAACCTGCAGCAGTGCTTTCGTGAATTTAGCCTCGACGCCTATCCGTCCCTGGTGGCGCTGGTGTGGCCGGAGTATCAGCGCCCGCATGTGGATCCGCAAGCGTTGTAATCCTCACACCCAACTTAAAAATTTCACAAAAAAATAATCACAAAACGTTATGAATTCTCCAGGTTCTGCCGATAACGAGGTGGATTGTGACGCGTGTCACAATACCCTTGCAACGGCCAGGAGAATTTATGCATTTGCTTCGTAACTTTACCATTCGGATGGTCATGCTGGTCATCCTCGGGATTTTTGGTTTGCTGTGGTCCGGTGTTGGGCTGTACAGCGTGTACTCGCTGTCGAAGGTGGCCGAGGGCAATCAGGTTGACCGGGAACTGGTCACCCAAATGACTCTGCTGAGCCAGGGCAATGACCAGTATTTTCGTTTTGTGACCCGGCTGGGTCGAGCGATGGAGGCCAAAGCGGCGGGCAACGCGGCGGATTTCGCTCCCGCGCAGCAGGCGCTGGATAACATGCGCAGTAAGCTGGAGGCGCTGAAGGCGGTGTCGCCCGGCCCAATGGATACGCAGGTTTCTGCCGACACGATTGCCAACTGGCAGGCGCTGCTCGATAACGGCGTGGCTCGCCAGATGGCACTGGCAGCGCAGGGTTCTGCAGAGGACTATCGCCAGCAGGCCACCAACGTAACGCCTGCCTTAAGTCGCGCCTTCGGTGCCAGCACCGAGAAATTTAACGCCCGCGCCAGCGTCGCGCTGGACAACACGCGCGTGGTGGTCGATCACCTCACGTCGGTCACCCGGACGTTAATCATCAGTGCCGTCATCATCGGCTTGTTACTGCTCCTGTTCTCCGACCGCTATCTGGTGGCGATGCTGGTGAAACCGCTGTCTCGCGTGCAACAACACTTCCGCCTGATGGCGCAGGGCGATCTCAGCCAGCCGATGGCGTCGTTTGGTCGCAACTGTGTCGGCCAACTGGTGCCGCTGCTGAATGCGATGCAGGACAGCCTGCGCGAGGCCGTCAGCACCATTCGTCACGGCAGCGAAAATATCTGGCGCGGTGCGACGGAAATTTCGTCCGGCAATAACGACCTCTCTTCGCGTACCGAAGAACAGGCCTCGGCGCTGGAAGAAACGGCGGCGAGCATGGAGCAATTGACGGCGACGGTGAAACTCAATGCCGATAACGCACAGCAGGCCAGCGACCTGGCGCAGGCGGCATCACACACCGCCAGCAAGGGCGGCTCGCTGGTCGACAAGGTGGTCGACACCATGTCCGGCATCTCCGACAGCTCAAAGAAAATTGCCGAGATAACCACCGTCATCAACAGCATCGCGTTTCAGACCAATATTCTGGCGCTGAATGCCGCGGTGGAAGCGGCGCGGGCGGGCGAACAGGGCCGTGGTTTTGCGGTAGTGGCAGGCGAAGTGCGTAACCTCGCCAGTCGCAGCGCGGGCGCGGCGAAAGAGATTGAAAGCTTAATTGCTGACTCCGTGACCCGCATCGACAGCGGGGTGCAGCTGGTGAATGACACCGGTAACACCATGGACGCCATTCTGCGTGCAGTGCAGGAAGTGACCACCATCATGAAGCAGATTGCCAGCGCGTCGGCGGAACAGAGCAAAGGGATATCGCAGGTGGGCGTGGCAATCACGCAGATGGACAGCGTCACGCAGCAAAACGCCTCGCTGGTGGAACAGGTGTCCGCCGCCGCATCGGCGCTGGAGCAGCAAACCCATGCCTTACAGCAGTCGGTGCAGAAATTCCGTCTGTCGAATGCCTGACACGGCGACGGCCTGAAATGACCGGGTGAGTACACCCGGTCGACGGAAGGGTATTAACCCTGACGCTTATCCTCAGTATTGGTATCGAAATCGCTGGCCGAGTGGCGCTCATGCAACTGCTCGTTCAGCGGGCCCTGGGCACGGTTAACGATGCGCCCACGTTTGACCGCCGGACGGTTGCCGACATCCTGCGCCCAGCGCAGCACGTTTTTGTAGCTTCCGGCATCAAGGAATTCCGCCGCGTTATACGCCGCACCGAGTACCACATTGCCGTACCACGGCCAGACCGCCATATCGGCAATGGTGTACTCCTCGCCCGCCACATAGCGGCCGCGCGCCAGCTGCTTATCGAGCACGTCGAGCTGACGCTTCGCTTCCATGGTGAAGCGGTCAATCGCGTACTCAATTTTCACCGGGGCATAGTGATAGAAATGGCCAAAGCCGCCGCCGAGGAACGGGGCGGCGCCCTGGAGCCAGAACAGCCAGTTCAGCGTTTCGGTACGCCCCGCAGGATCTTTCGGCAGGAAGTGACCGAATTTCTCCGCCAGATACAGCAGGATCGATCCGGATTCAAACACTCGCAGCGGCGGATTGACCGAGTGATCGCTCAGCGCCGGAATTTTTGAGTTCGGGTTCACATCGACAAAACCGCTCGAGAACTGATCCCCGTCGCCGATGCGGATCATCCACGCGTCGTACTCCGCGCCGGTCACGCCGAGTGCCAACAGCTCTTCAAGCATGATCGTCACTTTCTGCCCGTTTGGCGTCCCGAGGGAGTAAAGCTGCAACGGGTGCGTGCCCACCGGCAGCGCTTTTTCATGGGTTGGGCCAGAGACCGGACGGTTGATGTTGGCGAACGCGCCGCCGTTGTTTTGCTTCCACTCCCAGACTTTCGGAGGTTGATACTCATTTTTAGACATAGAAAAACCACCCTGTTGGTTGAGGTATTGACGGAGTGTAGCAGGTGATAAAGCCGAGCTTTAACAATGAGAGCGTGATCGTCGTAACGGCTTATTTTAAAAACATCTTATATACCCTTCATACTTCAAGCTGCAGATGCGTTGGCTGCATTCTCTCACCCCAGTCACTTACTCAAGTAAGCTCCTGGGGATTCGTTCTTTTGCCGCCTTCCTGCAACTCGAAGTATGCAGGGTATAGGGGGTAATTTCGGATATAAGCTTAAGCGAAAAACGCATTTCAAATTGCATGGGAAAGGCTCCAATATGCGCGCTGAACTGCGCTCGTTGGCAGACAATAATAATGATGATGGGAAGGGGTTAAATAAGCATGCGCAAGTTGGTCTTCTCCGCCGCGATGATTTCGCTGGCCTTAAGTCTCGCAGGATGCGATGACGGCAAGAAAAATGACACCGTAAATGCACCCGCCGCTGACCAGAATGCCGCGCCCAAAGAGGGCGGCTCGCTGATCGTCGGTATTACCTCCGGCGACCCGTTGGCGGTGAACCCGATTTACGCCAGCGACCGCACCACGCTCACGCTGATGCAGGCGTTGTACGCGCCGCTCTACAGCTACAACGACGGTAAAATTGAGTGGGGTCTGGCTGAAAGCCTGACGCCATCCACCGATAATCTGAGCTATATCCTCAAGCTGAAACCGAATCTGAAATGGCAGGACGGCCAGCCGCTGACCGCCGACGATGTGGTGTTCACCTTTACGAAACTGCTCGATGAAAAGCAGCACAGTTTCTTCCGCAGCATGTTCATGTTTGGCGGCAAGCCGGTGCAGGTCAGCAAGGTGGATGACCTGACGGTGAAATTTACCCTGCCGCAGGTCAGCGCCGCGTTTGTCGGCACCCTGGTGCAGATTTACCCGATTCCGCAGCACGTGTTTGCTAACGAAAGCGATCTGGAAAAGAGCAGCAAAAACGACGCCCCTGTGGGATCCGGTCCGTTCAAATTTAAAGAGTATCGCGCCGGGCAGTATTACGCCCTGACGCGTTTCGATGATTACTGGAACGGCAAGCCGAAGCTCGATTCCGTGACCTACCGTTTCGCCAAAGACAGCAACTCCGCTAACCTGGCGCTGCAAAATGGTGAAATCAATCTGAAGATGGTCGATCCGCAGGACGTATCACGCCTGAAAGGCACGGGGAAATTCGATTTTGTGGTCTACCCGGAAGGACGCCTGGCGTACATGACCTTCAACCAGAACGTGCCGGTGATGAAGAGCAAGGAACTGCGTCAGGCGATTGCTTACGCCATTAACAAAGACGATCTGGTAACCACCGCTTTTACCTCGCTCGATTACGCCAAACCGGCCACCTCGTTCCTGACGCCGGATACGCTGTACCATTCTGACGATGTGGATCAGTACAAATTCGACCTGCAAAAAGCCAAAGATCTGCTGAAAGCCTCCGGCGCACCGGCCAATCTGAAGCTGCGTCTGGCGTATGTGAACACCAACAAAACTCAGGAGAGCATGAGCCTGTATATCCAGCAGCAGCTGAAGGCGCTGGGGATTAACGTTGAGCTGATGCCGCTGGATGCTAACGCCATGTCGCAGCGCAGCCTCGACATGAACAACACCGCCTGGGAGCTGAACCTCGGCGGCTACATCATGGGCGCGGAGCCGGACGGCTACAAGTCGCTGTTCATGAGCAATGAAGCCTATAACTACGCGCACTACAAAGACGCGCAGTTCGACGCGCTGTGGGATAAAGGTGCGGTGGAAACCGATGCGGGCAAACGCGGCGAGATCTACAAACAGATCCAGCAGACCGTCGCCACGCAAATGACCTATTACCCGATTGCGTACACCAATGCCACCGTGGCGGTCGACAAGCGTTTTGGCGGCACCCAGGAGGCCGAGCCAAAACCGGTTTATATGTTCCAGGACCTGTCGAAAATCTACCAAAAATAATCGGTTAGCCCCCGGAAGGGGGCTTTTTTGTGAAGGGAATGTCGTGAACGCAATGCTAACGCGTCGGCTGCTGCAACTGCTGCCGATGCTTTTCTTTATTTCGCTGGTGGCATTTTTACTGGTGAAACTCGCGCCGGGCGATCCGGTTCAGGCGTACATCACGCCACGCATGGCGCCGGAGGACATCGAGCGTATTCGCCATAGCCTGGGGCTGGATAAGCCGCTGGTGACGCAGTACTTCCTGTGGCTGAAAAACGTCTTTCAGGGCGATTTAGGCTACTCGCTGATTTATCACCGCCCGGTGCTGGAGATGATCGTCGAACGTATCCCGGCGACCCTCGGGCTAATGGGCGCCTCGCTACTGCTGGCGATTGTGCTGGCGGTGCCGCTCGGCCTGTTGGCGGGGGCGTTTAAGCATCGCTGGCTGGATCACTTCCTCAATCTGTTCGCCTATATCGGCATTTCAGTGCCGATTTTCTGGTTCGGCATTCTGCTGGTAACCGTGTTCGCGGTGCAACTCAACTGGCTGCCGAGTATGGGCATGCGTACCATTGGCGTGGAAGATAACGGGCTCGACGTGGTGCGCCACGGCATTTTGCCGTGCATCGCGCTGACCTTTTACAACCTGTCGAACTACGTACGCTATGTGCGCTCCAACACCATTAGCCAACTGTCGGCGGATTACGTGCAGACCCAACTGGCGTACGGTGCGACATATCGCACCATTCTGTTCCGCCACGTGATGAAAAACGTGCTGCTGCCGGTGATCACCCTGTTTGGTCTGTCGTTCGGGGAACTGATCGTCGGCGCGTACGTCACCGAAAGCGTATTCTCCTGGCCGGGCATGGGGCTGCTGGGGATCCAGGCCATCTCGTCGCTTGATTACCCGCTGATCATGGCGATCATCCTGCTGTCGTCGCTGATGTTGATCGTCGGCAACCTGCTGGCGGATCTGCTGTATCGCTTCGCCGATCCCCGCATTCGTACCCTGAGGTAACCGCCGATGAGCAGACGCTGGCAAAACGTACGTCACCAGCTGCGCCGCAATCGTCCGGCGCAGTTCTCCCTTCTGGTGCTGTTTATTTTCATTCTCGCGGCGCTGGCAGCGGGGTTCAGTCCTTACGATCCGGACCAGATGTCGCTCGGCGCACGGATGTTGCCGCCCGATGCGGCGCACTGGTTTGGCACCGATGAATATGGCCGGGATTACTTTACCCGCGCGCTGTACGGCGGCCAGATTTCATTGATGGTCGGCTTTATGGTGATGCTATTTTCCACCCTGATTGGCACCGTGGTTGGCACGGTCAGCGGCTATTTCGGCGGCTGGCTCGACAACCTGATGATGCGCGCCGTCGATATCCTGCTGGCGATCCCGGCGTTCTTCCTGTTGCTGGTGCTGAACGCCTATCTCAAGCCGGGCGTGGATAACATCATCATGATTATCAGCCTGTTGACGTGGATGAACATGTCGCGGCTGATCCGCGCCGAAACCCTGTCGGTCAAAGAGCGCGAATACGTGCTGTACGCGCGCGCCGCCGGGGAACATCCGCTGCACATTATCGTGCGCCACATCATTCCCGGCGTGCTACCGACCATTATCGTCGCCGCGACCCTGAACATCGCCTCGGCGATTTTGATGGAGTCCACGCTGAGCTTTTTGGGGCTCGGCGTGCAGCAGCCCGCGGCGTCGTGGGGCAGTATGCTCAACAATGCGCAGTCCTACATCGGCGAGGCCTCATGGCTGGCGATGTTCCCGGGGATTCTTATTCTGCTGACGGTATTCAGTTTTAACGTGCTGGGCGACGTGTTCCGTACCGCCTTTGAACCGGGAGCCAATCGCGATGCATAACTTACTGGAACTCGACAACCTGCAAACCGCGTTCTTCACTCGCGACGGGGAAGTACATTCGGTGCGTGGGGTGAGCTTTGCGCTCCAGCCCGGCGAACTGGTCGGCATCGTCGGTGAATCCGGCTGCGGTAAAAGCGTCACCTGTAAATCGGTGATTCAACTGCTCGGTAAAAACGGCAAAATCACCGGCGGCAGCGTGCGTTTTCGCGGCGAAGATCTGGCGCGGAAAACGCCGGAGCAGATGCGACGGATCCGTGGGAACGATATCGCCATGATTTTCCAGGATCCGATGACTGCCCTGAATCCGGTGGTCACTATTGGCCGTCAGATGACCGAGATCCTGATGCGCAATAAAGGCTTATCGAAACGCGAGGCGAAAGCCAAAGCCGTCGATATGCTGGGGCGGGTGGGGATCGCCGACGCCGAGAGCCGTTTCTCCCAGTATCCGCACGAATTCAGCGGCGGGATGCGCCAGCGGGTGATGATCGCCATCGCGCTGTCGTGCAATCCGGATCTGTTGATCGCCGATGAACCGACCACCGCGCTGGATGTGACCATCCAGGCGCAGATCCTGCGGCTGCTAAAATCACTCCAGCAGGAAACCGGCACTGCCATTTTGCTGGTCACGCACGATCTCGGGGTGGTGGCGCAGGTGTGCAGCCGGGTGGTGGTGATGTACGGCGGCCAGGTGATGGAGGAGGGCAGCGTGGAGGATATTTTCTGGCAACCCCTGCATCCTTATACCCGTGGCCTGCTGGCCTCGCTACCGCGTGCCGACCAACCCGAGCATCGTCTGTCACCGATTGAAGGCTCGCCGCCGGGGTTACTCAACCCGCCGCCGGGGTGTCCGTTTGCCGAACGCTGCCCGCAGCGGATGGCGCAATGTGACCATCAGCCGCCGTTTTATTCCAACGCCAACGGCCATCGAACCGCCTGCTGGCTATGGCAGGACAAGGAGATCCCGGCATGAGCCAGCAACCGTTAATTCGCGTGCGTGACCTGCATAAACACTATGCCCTGAACGGCGGCTGGCTGCGCAAAGGCCGCCTGGTGAAAGCCGTCGATGGTGTCAGTTTCGATATCCTGCCCGGTGAAACCTTCGGCCTGGTGGGCGAGTCCGGCTGTGGGAAATCGACCCTCGGGCGTGCGGTGCTGCGCCTGTTCGATATCACCTCCGGCGAGATTTCCTTTGGCGGGCAGGAGATAGCCCACGCGTCAGAGAAAACGCTCAAGCCGCTACGCCGCCGGATGCAGGCCATTTTTCAGGACCCTTATTCGTCGCTTAATCCGGGCATGACGGTGCAGCAACTGGTGTCTGAACCGATGCAAATCCACGGCTACGATAAGCAGGCGCAGCGCGAACGCACCGAAGAGCTGTTGGACAAAGTGGGCCTCAAGCAGGAGCATTTGCAGCGTTTCCCGCATGAGTTCAGCGGCGGCCAGCGCCAGCGGATAAGCATTGCCCGCGCGCTGTCGGTGCGCCCGGAGTTTGTGCTGTGCGATGAACCGCTCTCGGCGCTGGACGTGTCGGTGCAGGCGCAGGTGGTGAATATCCTGCAAGATTTGCAGCAGGAGCTGGGCCTGACCTATCTGTTTATCGCCCATGATTTGTCGATGGTGCGTCACATCTCCAGCCGAATTGGGGTGATGTACCTCGGCAAGCTGGTGGAAGTGGCCCCGGCGGGCGAGCTGTATCAGCACCCGGCGCACCCCTATACCCGGGCGCTGCTGGCGTCAGTCCCGCAGCCGGACCCGCGCGTGCGTCATCTGGAACACGGCGGCCTGAAGGGTGAAATCCCGAGCCCAACGGCGGAGATCACCGGCTGTCGTTTTTGCAGCCGCTGCCCGCAGGCGATGCCGGTGTGCCAGCAGCAGGAGCCGCCGATGCAGGAGATTGCCCCGCGTCATTTCACCGCCTGCTGGTTGTTTAAGGTGTAATTCCGCGGTCGCGGATGTCGTGGACTAAATCGATAAACGCTTTAAGCCCTGGCGGGACGTGACGCCTGCCGGGGTAATAAAGGCGCAGCCCGCCAAACGGCGGACACCATTCGGGCATCACGCACATCAACCTCCCACGCTTCCGTGGCACTCATATTGTAATACGTCGGGAGATAAAGCCTGAGAGTATAAGTCCTGAATAAGTTAACGGCCAATTCACAAAAAAATGCCGCCTGAGTGGCGGCTTGCAAAATAGCAACACTGTATAAGTAAAATAACACAGCGAGAACTTTATCATCACCTGGAGTGCGTGTCACTTTATATAACTTGATTACTTAAAGTCATTTTTCAAAAAATTAAGAGCGGTACGCGGTAAATCTATTTTACGCAAGTTCCCGCTGAGATTAACCGAAGAAAGAGTTGCGGATATTTTGCTGCACCACTGAGCCACTCTGCGGTTATCTGCCAGGCTACGCAGGCCCCCTGTTATGTAAGCTTGTGAATCATTCGCTTACGTATTAGCCATTTATTTGTATTCATTAAAAATCGGTTTTATATTAAATGGAATGTACTTTTTGGCGATTTAGCGTGTGATGAAATGGGTATTTTAGTCAGTCTTCATATGTTTTTTTAATGTATTTCATTTTTTCGTTTTTATTTTTCTACTTTTGATGGGTTCTCGATCGGCAGGCCCCGGGATACACTGCGGTTGATGATAAAAACATCATTCAATATTCATTGTTCATATTAAATTTAGCGTCGAGATGAATGCACGTTTCTATTCCTGGCGCTGAGTGTTAAATTATACAGATTATGGAGAACTGGACACGATGTCTGATTCCACAGAAAAACAAAATGACTTAATGCTGGCTGACGTTGGCGGCGATTACACTTCATTGATTACCATTGACAGCGTTATCGATCATGCTGGTCAGCAACAGGGCCCGGTTGCTAAATTCGGCGAAACCGATGACCTGCAGCCAACACTGACGGGGTTTGTGCCTAATGGCGAAAATGTGGTCCTTCGCATCTACCTCAACAGCGTGCAAGTCGGCACCGCCCATGTACAGGCTGACGGCACATGGACCTATACCCCGGAGACTCCGCTGGAGCCGGGTACCCTGAATTATTTCCAGGCCGTCATGCCTGATCCAGGCGGCAGCTCGAAACTTTTCTTATCCGACCCTTACTACATCAACACCACCGACCCTGATCAGGACATCGTGCCCCCGGATGTACCGGTTGTACCCGATGTACCGGTTATTGACAGCGTGGCAGACAACGTACAGGGCGGCATTACCGGCGACCTGGCTAACGGCAGTCTGACTAACGATGCCCGTCCGGAGCTCACTGGTCATGCCATGGCGGGCGCTACTGTCAATA
>NZ_JBIGIN010000043.1:0-36549 GCF_043558715.1 Scandinavium sp. M-37 | reverse complement strand
GAAGAGCCCGGCATTACCCGAGAGCCGTAAAAAAGAGGCCACAACGTTACCCGTTGCGGCCTTCTTCAAAAGCTTAACTGACAAGCATTACGCATCAGCGGGGTTTTTACTAGTTGCGCAGGCGAGGAGCCTGAAGCTGTTGGCGAATGGACTGCGCCAGTTCGTCCATCGAGGGCTGTTCCGGATGCTCGTCAAAGGCTTCGCTTTTCAGCTGAGCTTCTGCGAGATAAGTATGGACGGGTTCACCGTCGTCATCTTCCATTACCACGTGATACCACGGCGAGGCGCGCAGTTCGTCGTTCACCGCGACCTCATCATCCGAGGTATCGTCGAGGGAATATTCCGGGTCGATATCGACAATCACACCAAGATACCCTAACAGCGAATGGCGGACCTGCTGGCCGATACCGAATTTGCTGGCAATCATCATAGTCACCTCCCGGGAAACATTACTTACAGGGGATATGTGGGCAATGTTTCACTTTTCAACTTACATGACGCGACAGGCAAACCCTTTCAGATACAGGCCTTCCGGGTAGGTGGCGATCACCGGGTGATCGGCTGCCTGACGGAACTGCTCTATAAATTGTACATCACGCCCGGCATCAATTGCGGCATCGGCGATGATTTTCTGAAATAAATCGGTGGTCATCAGGCCTGAGCAAGAGTACGTCATCAGCACGCCGCCCGGGTTGAGCAACTGGATAGCCAGCATATTGATGTCCTTATAACCACGGCAAGCGCCCATCAGCTGGTTCTTGTTTTCGACGAACTTTGGCGGGTCCATCACGATGACGTCGAACTTCTCGCCTTCATCGCGGTATTTACGCAGCAGTTTAAAGACGTCATCGCGCACGAAATCGGCTTTATTGAGATCAAGTTTATTGAGTTCAACGTTTTGCTTCGCCACGTCCAGCGCTTCCTGAGACGTATCCACGCTGATAACCTGGCGACAGCCGCCCATCAGGGCAGACACCGCGAAACCGCCGGTATAGGAGAAACAGTTGAGCACGCGCTTGTCGGCCACGTAGCGACGGGTCGCCAGACGGCTGTCACGCTGGTCCAGATAGTAACCGGTTTTGTGACCGCCCTGGATATCAACCAGCAGCTTCATGCCATGTTCTTCAATTGGCAGCAGGGCCGGTGGGATTTCGCCGGTCACTGGACCCTGAGTCAGTTCCATCCCTTCTTTCTTGCGCACCGCCACATCGCTGCGATCGTAAATGGCACATTCCGGGAACAGCGTTTGCAGGGCGCTAATCAGCGCCGCACGCTGGTATTCAGCGCCCGCGCTCAGCAATTGCAGCACCAGGAAATTGCCGAAGCGGTCAATCGTCACGCCCGGCAGGCCATCGGATTCGCCGGCAATTAGACGGTAGCTATCAAGGCCGTCTTTCTTCGCCAGCCAGTCGCGCCAGATTTGTGCCTTCTGCAAACGACGTTCAAAGAACGCAATATCAATGGCTTCGTTCTGGTCGAACGTCCAGACGCGCGCACGAATTTGCGAAGACGGAGAGTACGCTCCGCGGGCCAACCATTTACCCTGATGATCAACAATATCAATCGTTTCACCGAGAGAGGCTTTACCTTCCATCCGCGCCACCGCGCCTGAGAAGATCCAGGGATGGCGGCGAAGTAAGGATTTTTCGCGGCCTTTGGCTAACACTAAACGTACGCTCATAATTTGCTATTCTGTTGATTCAAAGAAAATGGGCGCCATTTTCCCACGTCAGCGGGGAAATGCAATGGATAACGGGGGAACAGTCATGGCACAGGTGTGCACAATCGCATGGGTTCACGGCATGGTGCAGGGCGTAGGCTTCCGCTACAGCACGCAGCGCGAGGCGTTAAAGCTCGGCTTAACCGGATACGCGCGTAATCTCGATGATGGCAGTGTGGAAGTGCTGGCGTGCGGTGAGGCGGACAAAGTGGAACAGCTGGTGGGGTGGTTAAAAGCCGGTGGACCACGTAGTGCCCGGGTGGATAAGGTTCTGACTGAACCGCACCAGCCCGGGAAAACCTGGACCGATTTCGGCATCCGCTATTAAATGCACTTCACCGGTTTAGGCAGGCCTGCAATTTTGGTGGCTTGCTTGGCCGGGCCCTTCGGAAACAGGCGATACAGGTAGCGGCTGTTGCCTTTCTCTTCGCCGAATTTATTAGCCATCGCTTTAACCAGCATACGGATGGCAGGTGAAGTGTTGAATTCGAGATAGAAGTCTCGCACAAAGCGCACCACTTCCCAGTGTTCAGGAGAGAGAGTTATCGCTTCTTTCTCGGCAATCACTTCTGCCAGGCCTTCGCTCCACTGGCTGCTCTCTTTCAGATAACCGTCGTTATCGGTCTCTATTTCTTTGCCTTCAAAGTTCAACATATTCATTCATAGCCGTTATCAGAAACCGCCGCAGTGTAGCAAAAAACAAAGCCCCGCATAAGCGGGGCCTGGGATGAAGCACGGTTAGCGTTAGTTTTTGTTGGCGAAGCCGAGGATGCTCAGCAGGCTGACAAAGATGTTGTACAGCGATACGTACAGGCTAACGGTGGCGCGGATGTAGTTGGTTTCACCGCCGCGAATGATATTGCTGGTCTCAAACAGGATGGCGCCGGAAGAGATCAGAATGAACACCGCGCTAATCGCCAGATGCAGCGCAGGCATCTGCAGGAAGATGTTCGCCACCATTCCGACCAGCACCACGATAACGCCCGCCATCAGCATCCCGCCGAGGAAAGACATATCTTTGCGGGTAGTTAGCACGTAGGCGGAACAGGCAAAGAACACCAGCGCGGTACCGCCCAGCGCCAGGCCAATCAGGTCGCCCATTCCGGCAGACAGATAGGCGTTCAGCATTGGCCCCAGGATATAACCCAGGAAGCCGGTGAAGGCGAACGCCGCCAGGATACCGGTGGGTTTATCCGCCAGTTTATAGGTCAGGAACATCAGGCCGTACATACCCACCAGCGTCAGGATCAACCCCGGCGATGGCAGCATAAGCACGGTACTGGCCGTGGCGGTGATTGCCGAAAATGCCAGCGTCAGGCTGAGCAGAAAATAGGTATTGCGCAGAACTTTGTGCGTGCTCAGTAGCGATGTACGGTCACGCGATGAGGTAATAATGCGATCCATAGTCACTCTCTATTATTGATGACAGGTGTAATAACTACTGAGAATATGGAAACAAAGTCCAAAGCTCTAGTGCTTTTACCCATCTTTACCGACTCGTTCCCCTTCATAAACAGACGATTATATCGACGATAAAATTCGTGGCAGCATCTTCGTTGCTTTTCGTGGATTAGTCAGATCGACATCTTATAGGTCACTGAAAAATATTGCGTTCTTATAAAACCACCGCTAACACTGAAGGCGGTGTCATCAATAATGAAATCAATAAGGCAATGGATATGAACCCACAAAAATGCAATCACATTACGCGGGCATTACTCGCCGTCGGGCTGATCGGTAGTGCATCACTAGCCTGGGCGGCTCAGGTTCCGGAGGGAACACCGCTGGCAGACAAACAGGAACTGGTCAGAAATAACGGCAATGAACCGGCCTCGCTCGACCCGCATAAGGTGGAAAGCGATGTCGAGTTCAACATCATCAGCGACCTGTTTGACGGGCTGGTGGCGGTTAAACCGGACGGCAGTATAGAGCCGCGTCTGGCTGCGAAATGGGAGAATAAAGACAACACCGTCTGGACTTTCCATCTGCGCCCTGGCATTACCTGGTCAGACGGTACGGCCATCACCGCGCAGGATATTGTCTGGAGCTGGCAGCGTCTGGTCTCGCCAAAAACCGCATCGCCTTACGCCAGTTATCCGGGCAACATGCATATCGTAAATGCCGCCGACATTGCGCTTGGGAAAAAGACCCCGGATACGTTGGGCGTGAAAGCGCTGGATGACAACACCCTACAGGTCACGCTCACGCAGCCGAATGCGGCGTTCCTCGCGATGCTGGCGCACCCGTCGCTGGTGCCGGTCGACCAGGTGCTAGTCAATCGCTTTGGTGATAAATGGACGCTGCCGGAACATTTCGTCAGCAGCGGGGCGTATAAGCTTTCGCAGTGGGTAGTGAACGAGCGGATTATTGCGGTACGTAATGCCAAATATTGGGACGATGCGCATACGGTCATTAATAAAGTGACCTACCTGCCGATTCACTCCGAGGCTGCCGACGTGAACCGCTACAAGGCTGGTGAAATTGACATCGTCTATACCTTGCCGATTAACCAGTTTGCCATGCTCAAGAAAACCATGGGCGATCAGGTCGACGTTTCGCCGCAGCTTGCCACCTACTATTACCAGTTCAACACCACTAAAGCACCGTTCAACGATGCGCGCGTGCGTCGGGCGCTGAACATGGCGTTAGATAAAGACATCATCGCCAATAAAGTATTAGGGCAGGGGCAGCGTCCCGCGTGGCTCATCAGCCAGCCTGAGATTGGTGGCGTCACGCTGCACGGCCCGGATTACGCCAGCTGGCCGCAGGAAAAACGCATTGCCGAGGCCAAAAAGCTGCTTGCCGAAGCCGGGTTTGGGGAAAACCATCCGCTGTCGTTCAACCTGCTGTACAACACCTCTGAATCGCACCAGCGAATCGCGATTGCCGTCAGTTCGATGTGGAAGAAAAACCTCGGCGTTGAGGCGAAACTGCAAAACCAGGAATGGAAGACCATGCTCGACACCATGCACACCGGTAATTTCGATGCGGTGCGCTATGCGTGGATCGCCGATTACGATGATGCCGCGACATTCCTGAATAACTTCCGCACCGGCGACAGCGAGAACACCTCTAAATACAGCAATCCAGCCTACGATGACGCACTGCACAACGCGGCGAAAGCCAAAGATACCGCCGAGCGCGGCAGGTTCTATCAGCAGGCCGAAGACTTGTTGGGTCAGGATGTTCCGGCGATTCCGGTCTATCACTACGTGCGCACACACCTCGTGAAGCCGTGGGTGGGCGGATTTACCCCTGATAAGCTCGGCTACTACTACACCAAAGACATGTACATCAAAAAGCATTAAAGGCTTTAATGTAGAAAAGTGTGCTGAATAACTGCTCAATATGTTGTTATTTCAGCCAAATAACACCGATTTGACTGTTTTTCAGGCAAACGAACAAAAGAGGGGTTTACAGAAAGTTCGGGGGTGTTTATAGTGCGTCCCACTTAGGAAGCGTGGCCGAGCGGTTGAAGGCACCGGTCTTGAAAACCGGCGACCCGAAAGGGTTCTAGAGTTCGAATCTCTACGCTTCCGCCAAATTAGATAAGGGGTTACCGAAAGGTAACCCCTTATTGCTTTGGGCGCGTTCTAAAACACCCCCAGTACTCAGTTAAGCGTCCTGAACGCCGGTCTTAAACTGATTACCGCAAAAACCAAACACATCGCCCCGGTCAGCCACGGCAGGCCGTGTAACGAATATTGCATCGCAACGCCGCCCAGCAGCGGGCCCGCTAATGCGCCTGCGCCCCAGGCGACAGACATGGCGGCATAAATCCCTGCCAGTTGGCCGCCCTGGAAACGCTCACCTACCCAGGTGATCGCCACGGTGTAAATCCCGACAAAAATGCCTCCCCAGATAAACAGCATCACGTACGACAGCCAATGGACGGCGAGGATTGTCGGCCAGATAAAGGCCAGCCCCGCGGCGATAAAGGCCAGGATGCGCATCAACGCCAGCCTGTTGACCTTATCGGCCAGCCAGCCAATCGGCAGCTGCAACGCAATCGCGCCAAACATCAGCACTGAAATCAACAATGCCGAGGCAGATTCATTCCAGCCCAGTTTAATGGCGTAGAGGGAGAGGAAATTCATGCCGAGCATTTCGACCGCCGCATTGAGCACCGTTGCCATAATCGGTAGCGCGGCCAATTTCAGGCTGCGGAGAAAGCCGTCCGGGGCGTCCTCTTCAACCTCCACGCGCGGCATCCCGAAGGTGATGACCAGTACCACGGCGATAGCCGTCAGTAGGGCGGCGGCATAAAACGCCAGATTTCCATCGCTGCCGGTCCAGGCGAGAATCAACGGCCCGGTGGCGAACCCGAGCGACATGCCTGCGGTATACAGGGCCAGCACTTTGCCTCTGGCGCGTTCGACCGTGTTGCCATTCAGCCAGGTCTCGGTTTGGACCATGATGATTTCACTGAACAGGCCGAGGCCCATTCTTAACAGAAACCAGAATGGCAGTCCCACTATGCCGTACAGGATGAAAATAACGGCGATAGCCCCGAGCGAGGCCAGCATTAAGGTCGCGGGGGCAAATCGCCGGAATAACGCGGGCAAAAAGGGAGCGATGGCGAATACCCCGGCGGCATGCATCGCGGCATTAACGCCCACCAGGCTTTCGCTCATCCCTGCGTGGGTCAGTTTAAAGGCCAGTAAGGGCGAGCTGAGGCCGTAGGTCAAGCTGAATACCGTCACCGAAAAGATGACGGCTAATATCCGCTTATTAAATAACATCTGAGGCCTTCACTTGTTTACCATAAATACTGTAGCCCCGCGGTAATGGTCCAGTTCCTGTTCTGAATGCCACCCCCACTGGACGCTGACTGATAACCATCGCTATCCCATTGTTCAATCTTTCCTTTTTTGTTGGGATAATAGGTATAGTCGGCCTCGGTAAAGACTTTTGCCTGGGATGTCACCCAGTATCCAGCGTTAATTTGACCCGCCCACAGTTCTGCATTGTGGGTATTCGTCGCGCTGGTTGCCCCGGTTAAATAATGGTTATCGTTATCTTTGGCATCCACCCAATGGCTGTATTTCAGCAGTGCATTAAATTCAAAATCATTGATGGCGTATTTACCGATAAGACCGATATAAGGGGCACGATAGGTTTGTTTGTAGCCGATAACGGATTGATTCGGCGGGAAGGAGCCGTGTTCGCGAGGGAGGTTGGGATCGTACTGACCGTTGGCATCGGTTCCGGCATAGTCATAAGTCCCCCCTTTGCCGGTCATGCTAAAACGACTTTCCTGATAACCAGCAATGACGCCAGCCTTGTACGTTTCGTTATTGAGTATCCATCCCCGGAGGCTCAGATCGTATTGATTGGCTTCATTCAAAATGGCCCGACTGGAGGAACTGTCGGTTTTCGACGAAGAGTTAGGATCCTGCCAGTCAAAATCATTTAAATGACCGGAACCGGAGGCCAGCGACGTCCAGCCTGCCGCGTTAACGCTTAACCACGGAAGGAGATCGTAATTCGCCTCCATTTTGAGGATCGCCGAATTCTTGATTTTCCAGTCAAGGCGACTGAGGAGCTTATTATTGTCATAAACATATTCTTTAGACTCTCCCCCCATATAACCGAGCGAGGTGGTAAGGGAAAAACCATCATGAATGTATTGTTGTTGCTGGCCGGAAAGATAGTCCGCCCCCCAGACAGGGCCCGTACAGAGAACGACTACGCTGCATACCACTGCATTTTTTATCATTTCGCGTGTCCTTATTGTCAGGAATGACCGTTAGTTAAGAGCGATAACTCACCTCTAAGGTGAGCTCAGTAACACTGTGTTTATTCACCACTGGGCTGCCATCAACCTGTCCTGTCCAGCTGCTGCTTCCAGCGCTGCAGCCACGAGTGTTGCGTCGGATGAACCAGCACGTGTAACGCCCGCGCATAATCCAGCATCAGGCCGGGAGTCCAGGCCATGGTGGTGGCTCGCTTTCGCAATTGGGCGGCAATCCACAGCTCCGGCATGAAAAATAAGCGGATGAAATGCAACCATCCCCGACCGTCGGAGAGAACGCCCTCGAGCGCCGCTTCAAGCCCATAGGCCACGCTGCTGGAACAGTTGCGCCACGTCAGGTTGTAGGTGTTCACCTCGCGGTAACTTTCCCAATAACGGCGTAAGGCGCTGGCGTTGTAATGCTGGAAGATGATTTTTCGATCGGAGTCGCACCAGGCCGCGGCCTCCTGCTGATAGCTCGGTTGAAATTGACCGGGCACGTTATTTTCCTGAATCGCTTTCAGGGTGTTAAAAAACTCCGATGGCGAACGGTCGATATCGACGGCGGGATACAGGCTGATATACACATCGGGTGACATTTCCAGCGCGGCGTGCCCGGTCGAGATCACCCCGTCAATATCCACCGCGGCGATGTAGCGATTGATCACCGGGCGGGGAACGGGCGATTTTCCCGACGATCCCTCCGGAGTCCAGACATGCACAATTAAGGGCCCAGCGGCGGGCGCGTCGTCCACCCATTCTGAGGCCGCCCCTTCACGCAGCCGAAAGGCACGCCTGGCCAGGCGGAGGCACTGGATGCTGCCCAGAATCATAATCACGCCGAGAAACTGTGAAATGGTGCCGTGGTGGTGAGTGGGATACGGTAGAAAGAGGAACAGGGCAAACGCCAGTTGCGCCGCGCCGCCGAGAAACACCCGCCGCCAGTTTTCGTAACGCACCACCCACGCGGACGCCATCACAAACAGTCCGGTGATGAAAAAAGCGAAGCCGAACAAAATGGCCAGTAACAGATTGCTACTCTCCCGGCCGGAAAGAATCAGAACCGCAATAAAGCAGAAGATGCCGCCTTTGAAATAAAACACTGACTTTTGCGCCCCCTTGGCGCTGCCCGCCAACAGCAGCGTGGTCAGGCTTTCAATCAGCAGCAGAATGCCAAAGACATGAAAAGGGAAATAGCGCATACCCTCCATCCCATCGAGGAAGATAGAGATGCCCAGAGCGCCCCAGAGGATGCCGACCACGGCTAGCACCGGCGCGGCTTTTCGCAGAAAATTCACGCCCATCAGTAACAGTGCAACCTGCAGCATGGATTACGTCCCCTTGATAACGCGAGCCGATCCCTGGCCCTGAGATTCGCCCGCCCAGTAGCCAATCAGCACCACGCCGTCAGGCTGCTGCAAGGCAATCAGTTTTGTTTCCTGAAGATGCAATGTGAGGGTCGGAGAAAGCGTAAGTAAAAATCGAAACGACCCTTTGATGGCGCTGCCGCTCTGCACGCGGGCCCATCGTTCACGCATGATCTGACGATCGCCGGGCGACATCAGCGACAGCAACTGATCGGTGTCACGAATGGTCGACAGTTGCTGGGTGAGCGCATTCGGTGAACGGTCATCCCAGGTCAGACGACCGCTTCGGGGATCCAGATACCAGGATGCAGTAGGGTAAGTTTTGGGTGAGTGTCTCAGGAAATAGATAAAAATCAGCAGCAGGGCGGTGCCGGACAGATAGCACTGGGCCAGCAAAAGCGGTTCACCCGGTTTTAAGCCAGGGATAAAGAGCGGGCCATTACGCTGCCATGAATAATAAATCACGATAATACAAAAACTGAGAAACGCCGCCGCGCCCAGCTGATTCCCGCTGACTACCGGGATAGCTATCATCACCATCACGGGAATACAGGCCAGGCTGAACAAGAAGGCTTCACCCTGAGGACCGCCAATCGGCTGATGGAAAACGTATACAGCACTCAGGCAGAGCAACAGCCACAGCACACCGCCCGTCAGCCAATGACGCCGCATATCCGCTGCCTGCCGCCAGAACAGGCCCATCACAATCGAGGTCAACAAAATGGTGCCCACCACGTTGGCCGACCACCAAATCCACAGCGTCTGAACGAAGTCTACTTCATGGCGCAAAACCACCCATCCGCCGCCCAGCGTGGCGGCCACGGCGCTGGTCAGTAACGTGGCCGCGAGCCAGACCCCGAGGCTGTGCAACCTGTCGTGCGGGCGGGTGAAATGCCGTACGCACCAGGCAATCGCCAGGTCGTTGCTCAATGAGATGACTGAGTGTACGAGAGAGGTTTCAAGGGAGTGGCGGAGGGTCACATCCAGCCCCGTCCTGACGATAAACAAGCCCAGAAACAGCCACGGCCAACGGCGGCGCGAGGTCAACAGGAAGGCGCTCACGGCAAGGCCTGCCGGGAACCAGACAAAGGAAACCTGGCTTACCGGGTCATCGAGGAAAAGTGAGATATACCCAAGAGCAAAATAGAGCGCGCACCATACCAACAACTGCATAACGAATTTGAGTGAATTCACTATGACCTCGAAGCATTTTTATGGATTATTCGCGTAACACCGTAAAGCATACAACAAAATTTTTAAGGCATATCTTCGCGTCCGTTCTGAACGCAAAACTGTTTACCTAAGGTTTTATTAATCATTGATACACCCCCACTGCCAACAGAGGATTTTTATCTCAGGAAATCCTAATTCGACCGAATTTTTCACCTTTGTTTAAAAATGATAACTATTTTCATTATCATTCAAATGATGTTGTGCTGTAATCCGCCCGCTATGCACTCTGATGTGATGTATTCATTTTAATGAGGGTTTAACGGATGAAATTTAGCGTATCGACGCTTTGCTCAATTGCAGTTGTGACTTCATCAATGCTGGTGTCGCCCCTGGCCAGCGCGGCGGATAACACTGACGGTATCGTGGTGTACAACGCCCAGCACGAAAATCTGGTTAAGTCGTGGGTGGACGGGTTCACCAAAGAGACCGGCATTAAAGTCACGCTGCGCAACGGCGGCGACAGCGAGTTGGGCAACCAGCTGGTGCAGGAAGGCAGCGCCTCTCCGGCCGACGTATTCCTGACGGAAAACTCCCCTGCGATGGTGCTGGTGGATAACGCTAAACTGTTCGCGCCGCTGGATAAAGACACACTGAGCCAGGTGGCACCGGCCTGGCGTCCCGAGCATGGCCGCTGGATGGGCATTGCCGCCCGCAGCACGGTATTCGTGTATAACCCGGCGAAACTGTCAGAGGCAGAACTGCCGAAATCGCTGATGGATCTCGCCAAACCTGAGTGGAAAGGGCGCTGGGCGGCATCGCCATCCGGGGCGGATTTCCAGGCAATCGTCAGTGCCATGCTGGCGCTGAAAGGGGAGAAAGCGACCCTCGACTGGCTGAAAGCGATGAAAACCAACTTCGTGGCCTACAAAGGTAACAGCACGGTAATGAAAGCGGTCAACGCGGGGCAGATTGATGGCGGGGTGATTTATCACTACTACCGTTTTGTTGACCAGGCGAAAACCGGCGAAAACAGTAAAAATACCCAACTCTATTACTTCAAACATCAGGATCCGGGGGCGTTTGTCAGCATCTCCGGCGGCGGCGTGCTGGCCTCCAGCAAACATCAGCCGCAGGCTCAGGCCTTTATGAAGTGGATTACCGGTAAAGCCGGCCAGGATATGCTGCGTACCAATGACGCGTTTGAATATGCGGTCGGCGTTGACGCCCAGTCCAACCCTAAACTGGTTCCGCTGAAAGACCTGGATGCACCAAAGGTTGAACCGTCATCGCTCAATAGCAAAAAAGTCATTGATTTGATGACTGAAGCTGGCCTTCTCTAATACTGCGGTGGTGAGTGCCTGATGTCAGTGGTTAACGTTTCCGAGTGTCAACGCGTACAGACTCGTGATGGGCAGCGCCGTCCTGCGTTGGTGATGGTGTTGCTGGCAATTTTTTTCTCGATGCTGTCGTTGATACCGCCAGCGTTTGTGGTGGCGGTGGGGTTTGATACCGGCTGGGAAACCGTCAAGGCACTCATTTTCCGCCCGCGTGTGGCTGAGCTGCTCAGCAACACGCTGCTGTTGGTGGTGATAGCTGTTCCGCTTTCGGTGTTTACCGGCACGCTGCTGGCCTGGCTGACAGAACGGACTTCGCTTGCCGGGAAGCGTATCTGGTCGATGCTGGCGGTAGCCCCGCTGGCTATCCCGGCGTTTGTGCAAAGCTACGCCTGGGTCAGCGCCGTGCCCTCGATGCACGGTTTATCCGCCGGGGTGTTTCTCTCGGTGCTGGCCTATTATCCGTTTATTTATCTGCCCGTGGCCGCGGTGCTGCGTCGCCTCGACCCAACCTTAGAGGATGTTGCCGCCTCGCTCGGTACGCCGCCGTGGGCCATTTTCTTCCGGATAGTCCTGCCACAGCTCCGGCTGGCTATCTGGGGCGGGGCACTGTTGGTGACTCTGCATCTGCTGGCGGAATACGGCCTGTATGCGATGATCCGTTTTGATACGTTCACCACCGCCATTTACGACCAGTTCCAGTCGACCTTTAGCGGCCCGGCGGCCAATATGCTGGCGGGCGTACTGGCCTTATGCTGCCTGATGTTCCTGGCGCTGGAAGGGGCGACGCGCGGGAAAGCCCGTTATGCCCGGGTGGGGGCCGGTTCCCCGCGTGAACAGCATTACCGCCGCCTGACCCGGCTGCAAAGCGTCTTCGGCCAGCTGTTTGCCGGGGGCATTATTGCCCTGGCGTTGGTGGTGCCGTTAGCGGTGCTGTTCCGCTGGCTGTGGCTCGGCGGTGTAGACAACTGGGCTCAGGCCGATCTCTGGCTGTCGCTGCGCCAGACGTTGCTGCTGGCAGCCGGAGGCGCGCTGGTGATTGTTCTGGCGGGCATCCCGATTGCGTGGCTGTCGGTGCGTTATCCGCGCCCGCTGTTCCGGGTGCTGGAAGGCTGCAACTATTTTGCCAGTTCGCTACCCGGGATTGTGGTCGCCCTGGCGCTGGTCACGGTGACCATTCACTACATGCGGCCCATCTATCAGACCGAAATCACTCTGTTCCTCGCGTACCTGCTGATGTTCACTCCACGGGCGTTGATTAACCTGCGCGCCGGGATTGCCCAGGCGCCGGTTGAGCTGGAAAACGTCGCCCGCAGTTTAGGCAAAACCCAGGCCCGGGCCATCGGGACGATTACTCTTCGGCTGGCGGCACCGGGCGCGGCGGCAGGTGCGGCGCTGGTCTTCCTGGGGATTACCAACGAACTCACCGCCACGCTGCTGCTGTCGCCTCTGGGCACCCGCACGCTTTCGACCGGTTTCTGGGCCTTGACCAGTGAAATCGATTACGTTGCCGCCGCGCCCTATGCGTTGCTGATGGTCCTTATCTCTCTCCCGTTAACCGGTATTCTGTACGTGCAGTCGCAAAAACTGGCAGGTCTGTAAGATGATTGAATTAGCGAACATTTCTAAAAAGTTTGGCCAGACAACGGTGCTGGAAAACCTGATTTTATCGGTCCTGCCCGCCAGCCGGACGGTGATTGTTGGACCGTCCGGCTCCGGAAAAACCACCTTATTACGCATCCTGGCCGGGTTCGAAACCCCCGACAGCGGGCGAATCACGCTGTCGGGCACCACCCTTTACGATCAGAACACCTTTATTCCGGCCCATCAGCGCGGGATTGGTTTTGTCCCCCAGGAAGGCGCGCTGTTCCCGCACATGAAAGTGGGGGACAACATTGCTTACGGCCTGAGTGGCTCGAAGCATGAGACCCGCCGCCGGGTCGCCGAGTTGATGGAGTTGGTATCACTCGATAACCGTTTGCAGCATCACTGGCCGCATGAGATCTCCGGCGGACAACAGCAGCGCGTGGCGCTGGCCCGGGCGCTGGCACAGGAGCCCGTGTTGATGCTGCTGGATGAGCCGTTCTCGGCGTTGGATACCGGCCTGCGCGCCGCGACCCGAAAAGCCACGGCCGATCTGCTGGCCCATGCGGGCGTAGCCTCAATTCTGGTGACTCACGATCAGCACGAAGCCCTGTCGTTCGCCAGCCAGATTGCGGTGATCCGCGAAGGCCGCTTTACCCAGGTCGGCTCGCCCGCCGAGGTGTATTCGCAACCGGTGGATGAAGCCACCGCGCTGTTCCTCGGCGATGCGCTGATGTTTTCCGCGCAGGTCAACAACGGTTTTGCCCATTGTGATTTAGGCGTGATCCCGGTGAGCCATCCACAGCTCTCGGGTGAGCGGCGGGTAATGCTGCGCCCTGAGCAAATCGTGATTTCGCCGGACAGCGGCTCCCAGGCGGTCACCATCAGCGACGTGGACTTTACCGGCTATCTGTCGACGCTGACGCTGTCATCACCGCAGTGGTCTGCGCCGTTGCAGCTTAAAACCGTCAGCCAGCAACAGTGGCGGGTGGGGATGCAGGTCTCACTGGCGGTAACCGGCCAGGCGTGCGTGCTGGCGGCCTAAGATCAGCCAAAATCATCGCCGGAGGTACGGAACAGATACTCCCATTTATCGCCCGGCCAATCGCTACCACGCGAAGCTATTCTCAACGCAGCGCGTGATTGGCAAAGTAAAACCTCGGTCACCAATCCAGGAATAATCGTCTTGCCGCTTCGTTTGCTGAAAAATACAGTAATAGCCGGACTCTGATAAAAAGGAATACAGATAATGAAAAAGACTGCAATTGCACTGTCCCTTATGTTTATCACTACCGGCGCGCTGGCGCAGGGTGAAATTCAGCATGCTACAGACGACACCGTTCAGGCCGCCCATCAGGGGGCCGATACAGCAAAAGAAAAACTGCATAAGACCGAGCACCGCACCCAGGAGCAGGTGAATAAAGCGCAAAGCGACGGTTCTGCGACCGACAACATCAAGCAGGACAGCCAGAAAGCGTGGAACCGCACCAAAGAGGGGAGCGAGAAGGCGTGGGATAAAACCAAGCAGGGCTCTGAAAAAGCCTGGAACGCGACCAAAGAAGGCAGCGCCAAAGCCTGGGATAAAACCAAAGCCGGTGCGGAAGACGTGAAGAAAAGCGTGACCGAATAATTAATCTTCTAAACTGCCCGGCGGCGCTGGGCTTGCGCGAGCCTACTGATTTGGTAGGCCTGGCAAGCGTAGCGCAGCCGGGCATTTTATTTAATGCCCATCCTGGAACAGCAGTTCCATCAGATTATCGGTATCCATATTTTCTCCGCTGAGCTTACGCAGCAGCATTTCGCTGGCGAGGGTTTGCAGCGAGAAAACGATATCCGGCTGAACGCGTTTAATCTTTTTCAGGTTTTTATCGGAATTGACCAGCGCCAGAATTTTGGTCTCCGGTCCCACCACTTCTTTCGCCGCCAGCACAATAAACGCGTTATCAGAATCGTCATTGCGCAGCACCAGAATATAACGCGCTTTATCCGCGCCCGCGTCCCGCAGGGTTTTGTCTGACGATGGGTCATCGGTAATCAGATCGGTATCCGGCGGATAATCGTGGGCCACGCCGGGCGGAACGATCACCGTCACGGTATCCCCGCGCTCTTTCAGGCCGTTATAAACGCTCAGCGCCAGTGGAGTCGCGCCGATAATGATCATGTGATTTTTGCGCATAGCGTGTGAAATTCTTCCTTTAATCATACGTTTGAGGTTGCCCCCAATCACCGGACCGATAATCGCACTGATCGACGTGGCAAACACGGTGATGCCCAGAATAATAATCGAGACGGTGAACAGGCGTGCCGACGGGGTGGCCGGCACGATATCGCCAAAACCGACGGTAGACATACTGACCGTCGAAAAATAGAGCGCGGTCGACAGCTCATCAATCACCGGGTGGAACTCTTCCCCCAGATACAGCGAGCCGCACAGGGCGTAGGTCAGCAGCGAGGCAAAGCTTATCAGCGCGAACAGCGTCCCGGCCGCCAGGCTCGACTGGCTGAACTCGCGCCAGAACCACAGCAGGCACAGGCAATCGAACAGCGCAAAGTTGCCGATATGCTGGCTGCCGCCCGGCAGTAAATAGTTAAACAGCGCCACGGCGACCAGCAGAATCAATGTAAATGACCACGCCACCCGCGCACGCAGGAACAGACCTATACTCATCAGCACCATCGCGATGCCGAGCACCACCTGAGGCAGCGTCAGCAGACCGAAGGTCGAAATGAGATCTTTCCAGCCGGTAAAGGTGCCCCGCGCCTGCGGGATGAAATGGTAAATGTGCAGCAGCAGCGGTTTGAGAAACACGCAGCCAATAACCAGCGTCAGCAGCCCAATACAGCGGTGGGGCGGCAAAACCGTTTTAATCGTGCTGAGTTTTTTGAATAACGTATTCATGGGGATCCCTGACTCATCTGCGGAAAATGTAGCACAGGACCTGCCGGATGAGGGCATCTCGGCCCGCAACCGAAGATAAAATCGCCAGTTTGCGGCGCGCTTCCCGGTAAGTTGTCATAATTCTGTCACACTTAAGGCAATTCATTAACGCATGAGGACCAAGGAATGAGAAAAAGCGCACTGGCGGTGGTGGTAATGGGGGCTTTACTGGCGTCCTTCGGGGGGCAGGCACAAACCGCGCCGCAGGGTTATCAACTCCAGCAGGTGTTAATCATGAGTCGACACAATCTGCGTGCCCCGCTCGCCAATAACGGCAGCGTGCTCGAACAATCCACGCCAAACAAATGGCCAGAGTGGGATGTGCCAGGTGGACAGCTGACCACCAAAGGCGGCGTGCTCGAAGTGTATATGGGCCATTACATGCGCGAATGGTTGGCCGAGCAGGGGATGGTTACCGCCGGGGAGTGTCCGCCGTCTGACGCCGTGTATGCCTACGCCAACAGCCTGCAACGCACCGTGGCGACGGCGCAGTTCTTTATCACCGGCGCGTTCCCGGGCTGCGATGTCCCGGTTCATCATCAGGAAAAAATGGGCACCATGGACCCGACCTTCAACCCGGTGATCACCGATTCCTCTCCGGCGTTTGGCCAGCAGGCGGTGAAGGCAATGGCGGAAGAGCGGCAGAAGATGAATCTTGGCGAAAGCTACAAGCTGCTGGAGAAGATCGTCGACTATCAGAACTCGCCAACCTGCAAAGAGAAAAAGGCCTGTTCGCTGAGCGATGAGAAAGACACCTTCAGCGCGCCGTTTGAGAAAGAGCCGGGCGTGTCCGGGCCGCTGAAAATCGGTAACTCGCTGGTAGACGCTTTCACGCTGCAATACTACGAAGGGTTCCCGCTCGATCAGGTGGCGTGGGGGGAGATCAAAAGCGATCAGCAGTGGCGCGTGCTCTCAGAGTTGAAAAACGGCTATCAGGACAGCCTGTTTACCTCGCCGGAGGTGGCGCGCAATGTGGCTGCACCGCTGGTGAAATACATTGATAAAACGCTGGTGACCGATGCCAGCAAAGCGGCGAAAGTCACGCTGCTGGTCGGGCACGACTCCAACATCGCGTCGCTGTTAATGGCGCTGGATTTCAAACCCTATCAGCTGCATGACCAGTACGAACGTACCCCGATTGGCGGCAAAATCGTCTTCCAGCGCTGGCATGATACCAGCGGTAATCGTGAACTGATGAAAATTGAGTATGTCTATCAGAGCACCAAACAGCTGCGAAACGCCGATGCGCTGACCCTGCAAGCCCCGCCGCAGCGCGTGACGCTGGAACTGAAAGGCTGCCCGGTGGATGCGGAGGGTTTCTGTCCGGTGGATAAATTCAATGCGGTGTTAAATAACGCGGCGAAATAAAAGCAGACTCCCCCGCAGGACGGGGGAGTTATTGTTTTAGACGTTTTTACGTTCGATAGTTTGTTCGCCCCAGAACAGCGCGTCTTTATCGGTTTTATCGAAGGCGCGCGTCAGCACTTCATCGCTGCCTTCCTCCCAGATTTTCTCCGCCAGTTTTTCATCGTACTGCGCCACTTCAAAAATGGCTTCCGCGATTTCCGGCGAGGTATTACGCAAGCTGGCCCATTCGCCCACGCGATGCGCTTTGGATTCCTGTGTTGGCATATCACTCCTCCTTACAGAAGATTACGCTTTAAATTTCACGGCCAAATTGGCAACGTGTTCACCCTGATAGCGAGCAATTGACAGCTCTTCCTGGCTTGGCTGACGGGAACCGTCCCCGCCTGCAATGGTGGTGGCGCCATACGGCGTACCGCCGCGGACTTGAGAAACGTCAAACAGTTCCTGCGCGGCATAGCCAATTGGCACAATAATCATCCCGTGATGGGCAAGGGTGGTCCAGGTGGAGGTAATGGTTTGTTCCTGGCCGCCGCCGGTGCCGGTAGAACTGAACACGCTGGCGAGTTTGCCGTACAGTGCGCCCGAGGCCCACAGGCCGCCGGTTTGATCGAGGAAGGTGCGCATTTGCCCGGCCATATTGCCGAAGCGGGTCGGGGTGCCGATAATAATGGCATCGTAATCAGCCAGCTCCTGCGGCGTAGCCACCGGGGCGGTATGCGTTTTCCCGCCCGCTTTGGCGAACACTTCCGCCGACATGGTTTCCGGCACGCGTTTCACCGTCACATCAACGCCATCCACCCTGTTCGCACCTTCCGCAACGGCTTGCGCCATTGTTTCGATGTGTCCGTACATGGAATAGAAAAGAACCAGAATTTTTGCGTTTCCACTCATAGCCTTATTCTCCGTAATGACACTGTGTTTTAGCCCAAGACTTCTGAAAGTGTTGGTCACAGAGTGGCTAAGGTCAACCTTGTGCAGCGGATAACCTGAGGATAGCGGTGGCACGGCGTGAGGTTTGTAGCACAATGACACACTTTCCTGACGGTATTTTTTGCAAGTCATAAGAATCGCTTATGCACCACGCAGCGGCAATCTCACCCTTTATGCCTGGGGCATGTTGCAGGATATTACCGTTTGCTGGAGGAATGAGCGGGTTCCACTAAGCTTAGTTCCACGCGGCAACGAACAGGGTGTTGCCCTGAGGTCGCGCAGTGGAATCTTCCACACTCACGTAATGCAATATGATGTCTGACCAATTGATTGGAGGTCCGTAATGGCAAACCATCGTGGCGGTTCCGGCAACTTTGCCGAAGACCGTGATAGAGCATCAGAAGCAGGTCGTAAAGGTGGCCAGCACAGCGGGGGGAACTTCAAAAACGATCCTCAACGCGCCTCTGAAGCGGGCAAAAAAGGGGGTAAGAACAGCCGCGGCAGCAATCGTAACAGCTAGTGGTCTGACGCCGTATGATGTGGCGACCTGAGCCCATCAATCCCCGCCGCCGGGTTATCCCGGCGGTTTTTTCATTTCTGGTGGTTGCAGAGCCTGGTGGGAATCTGCAAACTGACGGGCTGAATGTCATCCCGGCGGTGTTATGTCCCTTCTGTCTCGCTATCAATTTTCGATAAAACCTCAGGAAGCGCTCCTGATTGTGATAACCATGTTCTGGGGCGGCACGTTCCTCGCGGTGCAATACGCCGTGACGCTGAGCGATCCCTTCTTCTTTGTTGGCCTGCGTTTTGCCACGGCGGCTTTGGCTGTGGGGTTGCTGTCCTGGCGGCGGCTTGGCGGGTTAACCCGGCTTGAGCTGAAAGCGGGGGTGGTCATCGGCATGGCTATCGCGTTTGGCTACAGCCTGCAAACCTGGGGCTTACAGTCCATATCCAGCAGTAAATCCGCCTTTATTACCGCGATGTACGTTCCGTTGGTGCCCCTGCTGCAATGGCTGTGTCTGGGGCGGATGCCGGGTTTAATGTCCTGCATTGGCATTGCGCTGGCGTTTATCGGCCTGATGCTGCTGGCCGGCCCGGAAGGCAATGTATTAGCGCTGGGCGCAGGGGAGTTAATCACCCTTGCAGGCGCGCTGGCGATCGCCGCAGAAATCATTTTAATCAGCGCCTGGGCCGGGAAGGTCGATGTGCGTCGGGTGACGGTGGTTCAGCTGGCGACCGCCTCGCTGGTGGCCTTCACCATGATGGTGCCTGCGGGCGAATCGGTGCCGTCCTTTTCACCGGGCCTGCTGGCGGTGGCGCTGGGGCTGGGCATTTTCAGCGCCATTATTCAGGTGGTGATGAACTGGGCCCAGCGCAGCGTGTCGCCGACCCGGGCGACGGTCATTTATACCGGTGAGCCGGTGTGGGCGGGTATTTTTGGCCGTATGGCGGGCGAGCGTTTACCGATGCTGGCCCTGCTCGGCGCGGCATTTATCATCGCGGGCGTGCTGGTCAGCGAACTAAAATTCAAAAAGAAAAAAGCGTTATCGCCCGTGACGGAAGAGGCGGAAAACAAATGTACGGCGCAGGAATAAGGAGAGCGTGATGGGGCAGACAACTGGCAAGAAAACCGGGAAACGTAGCCAGGCGGTGAGCGCCAAACGAGAAGCCATTCTGACGGCGGCGTTAAACACCTTCTCGCAATTCGGCATTCACGGCACCCGGCTGGAGCAGGTGGCGGAGCAGGCGGGGGTGTCAAAAACCAATCTGCTCTATTACTACCCGTCGAAAGAAGCGCTGTATGTTGCGGTAATGCGCAATATCCTCGATATCTGGCTGGCCCCGCTGCGCGCCTTTCGCCAGGAGTTCACCCCGCTGGCGGCGATTGGCGAATACATTCGCCTCAAGCTGGAAGTCTCCCGCGATCACCCGGAAGCTTCACGGCTGTTCTGCCTTGAGATGTTGCAGGGTGCGCCGCTGTTAATGGCAGAGCTGACAGGGGATTTGAAATCATTGGTCGATGAAAAATCGGCGATTATTTCGGCCTGGGTCAGCGAGGGAAAACTGGCCCCGATCGACCCTAATCATCTGATCTTCATGATTTGGGCCGCCACCCAGCACTACGCGGATTTTTCCACGCAGGTGGAGGCGGTCACCGGTAAAACGTTGCGCGATGAAACCTTCTTCCAGCAAACGGTGGAGAACGTGCAGCGCATGATAATCGAAGGGATCCGCCTGCGTTAGCGCGGGGGGAAAACGCAGCTCACATCGCCTTCTTCACAGCTGAGGGTGCTCTTCAGCAGCTCGGTGCGTTCGCGGGTTTTGTCAGTCATGCACTGCGCGTGAACCATCGGGGCGACGGATGCGCCGTCAGCGCCGGAGGTTAAAAACGCGCAGTCGGCATCTCGAAAAGCAATCCACGCCTTTTGCGCCGCTTTGAGCTGGGTTTTCTGCGTGTCGGTGGCGAGTTTCATCGCCTCTTTGTAGGTCTGATTCAGCAGGTCATCCTGCTTTTTATAGTCGTTGCTGGCGCACGCGTTCAGTGCAGCCTGTGAGGTGGCATTGTCACAATCTTCCGCCAGAACGGAGGTGCTGATAAGCAGTGCGGCAGCGGCGATAATACTCAATTTCATCGTGTTTTCTCCAAAAAAAAGCCCGGTGGCGCTGTCGCGTACCGGGCCTACAGGGGCGCGTTGCCCCTAATTAATCACAACCTTAACCGATTGTCATCAGGCTGGCGTTGCCCCCGGCTGCAGCGGTGTTGACGCTCAGCGAGCGTTCAACGTACAGACGTTCCAGCAGCAGGTTGGTTTCGCCGCGGGCGAAGCCCTGCACAGAGATGATAGCCCCGTCGCGGGCCGCCACCTGCTGGCACAGCTCGCGCAGCTGATCGGAGTCACCGTGGTAGATAACCGCGTCAAAATCTTCCCCGGTAATCTGCTCGCGTTTGGCGAAACGAATCCGCTCGCTCACCGCTTTCGGCAACTGTTTAACCAGCGTGCGGTGCAGGCTTTCATCCGGCCACAGCACTTCGCTGCCGACGGCAGTCACGGCGGCGAGTTGCGTCAGCGCGTCGTCTTCGCTATCCGCCAGACATAGCACGCGTTCGCGCGGCATCAGCGTCCAGCTGTTGCGTTCCCCGGTCGGGCCAGGCAGCAGACGCTGGGTTCCCGCCTGGGCCAGTTCGCCATAACGATCGCACAGGGTTTTCAGCGCCGGACGGCTGCCAGCCCACTCGCGCAATGCCATCAGAGGCTGTTCGAGCAGCGTTTTCAGCTGAGCATCAACCGGGTGATCGGCATCCTGACGGTTGAGGGTAGTGAGCAGTGCATCGTCCGGGCGGCTCGACAGCAGGCGATACAGATACATCGGTCCCCCGGCTTTTGGCCCGGTGCCGGATAATCCTTCCCCGCCAAACGGTTGTACCCCGACTACCGCCCCTACCATGTTGCGGTTGACGTACAGGTTGCCGACGTGAGCGCTGCCCGTGACCTGAGCGATGGTTTCGTCGATACGGGTATGCACCCCTAATGTCAGGCCGTAGCCGGAGGCGTTAATCTGCGAGACCAGCGCGGGCAGTTCGTTGCGGCGATAGCGGACCACGTGCAGCACCGGTCCGAACACCTCTTTTTGCAGCTCATCAAAACTGTCCAGTTCGATAAGCGTTGGCGGCACAAATGTCCCGTGCGCCCATTCCCGGCGATCGTCGCTGTTATCGCGCACCGCCTGGAACACCGGACGGCCTTTAGCACGCAGGGCCTGAATATGACGCTCGATATTGCCCTTCGCTTCGGCATCAATCACCGGGCCGATGTCAGTGGTCATACGGCCTGGATTGCCCATTCGACATTCCGCCATCGCGCCTTTCAGCATGGTCAGGGTGTGGTCGGCAATTTCATCCTGCAAGCACAGGACGCGCAGGGCAGAACAGCGCTGCCCGGCACTGTCGAACGCCGAGGCCACCACGTCCACCACCACCTGTTCGGTCAGGGCTGACGAGTCGACAATCATCGCGTTCATACCGCCGGTTTCGGCGATCAGCGGCGTTGGACGCCCCTGCGGATCAAGCCGGCTGGCAATATTGCGTTGCAGCAGGGTGGCCACGTCGGTGGAACCGGTAAACATCACCCCGCGCACGCGGCTGTCAGAGGTCAACTGCGCCCCGACGGTTTCGCCCCGGCCCGGCAGGAGTTGCACCACGCCTGCGGGTACGCCCGCTTCCAGCAGAATGTTGATCCCCTGGGCGGCAATCAGCGGCGTTTGCTCCGCCGGTTTGGCCAGCACGCTGTTCCCGGCGGCGAGGGCGGCGGCAATTTGTCCGGTGAAAATCGCCAGCGGGAAGTTCCACGGGCTGATGCACACCACCGGGCCAAGCGGGCGATGGGTTTCGTTGGCGAAATCGTCGCGCACCTGCCCGGCGTAGTAATGCAGGAAATCGACCGCTTCACGCACTTCGGCGATGGCGTTGCTAAAGGTTTTGCCCGCTTCGCGCACCAGGATGCCCATCAACTGCTGCATCTGACCTTCCATCAACACCGCGGCGCGTTCCAGAATCGCGGCGCGCTCCTGCGGCGGGGTAGCGAACCAGATAGGCGCATTGTTCACCGCGTTGGTGAGGGCCTGTTCCACTTCGCGCTCGGTGGCATCCCGGGTGTAGCCGACCACATCTTTTGGCTCCGCCGGGTTAATAACCGGCTGCATATCGCCGTCTTCGGTCGGCTGTTCCAGAATCGGTTTTGACTGCCATTTTTGCAGGGCGCTATTGAGCAGCGATGACGAGAGCGACGCCAGACGGTGTTCGTTCGCCAGATCCAGCCCGGCAGAGTTGTCCCGCCCTTCGCCGTACAAATCGCGCGGTAGCGGGATTTTCGGATGCGGCAGCCCGGCCTGACCTTCCTGTTGGGCGAGTTTTTCCACCGCGCTCACCGGGTCGGCAACCAGCTCATCCAGCGGCAGGGTGGTGTCGGCGATGCGGTTAACAAACGAGGTGTTGGCCCCGTTTTCCAGCAGACGACGCACCAGATACGCCAGCAGCGTTTCGTGGGTGCCAACCGGGGCATAAATACGGCACGGACGGTTCAGTTTGCCCTCGGCAATTTTCCCGACCACCTGCTCGTACAGCGGTTCGCCCATACCGTGCAGGCACTGGAACTCATACTGACCCGGATAGTAGTTCTGGCCCGCCAGCTGATAAATCGCCGCCAGGGTGTGGGCGTTGTGGGTGGCGAACTGCGGATAAATCAGGTTCGGCACCGCCAGCAGTTTTTTGGCGCAGGCGAGGTAGGACACGTCGGTATACACCTTGCGGGTATACACCGGATAACCTTCGAGCCCATCCATTTGCGCGCGTTTGATTTCGCTGTCCCAGTACGCGCCTTTTACCAGACGGATCATCAGGCGACGACGGCTGCGGGTGGCGAGATCGATCAGGTAGTCAATCACGAACGGACAGCGCTTCATGTAGGCCTGAATCACGAAGCCGATGCCGTTCCAGCCCGCCAGTTCTGGCTCGAAGCACAGTTTTTCCAGCAGATCGAGGGAGATCTCCAGGCGGTCGGCTTCTTCGGCGTCAATGTTGATACCGATATCGTACTGGCGTGCCAGCAGGGTCAGGGATTTCAGACGTGGGTAAAGTTCTTCCATCACCCGGTCATACTGGGCGCGGCTGTAGCGCGGGTGCAGCGCCGACAGCTTAATGGAAATCCCCGGGCCTTCATAAATCCCGCGCCCGTTGGAAGCTTTCCCAATCGAGTGGATCGCCTGCTGATAAGAAACCATATACGCCTGCGCGTCGGCGGCGGTCAGCGCGGCTTCACCCAGCATATCGTAGGAGTAGCGGAAGCCTTTGTCTTCCAGCTTACGGGCATTGGCCAGCGCTTCGGAGATGGTTTCCCCGGTGACGAACTGTTCGCCCATCAGGCGCATCGCCATGTCCACGCCTTTGCGGATCAGCGGTTCGCCGCTCTTACCAATAATGCGGTTCAGGGATCGCGACAGGCTGGCTTCGTTATGGGTCGACACCAGTTTGCCGGTGAACAACAGGCCCCAGGTGGCGGCGTTCACGAACAGCGACGGGCTGCGGCCAATGTGTGACTGCCAGTTGCCGTTGCTGATTTTGTCGCGGATCAGCGCATCGCGGGTGGCTTTGTCAGGGATACGCAGCAGCGCTTCGGCCAGGCACATCAGCGCCACGCCTTCCTGTGAGGAGAGGGAAAATTCCTGCAACAGGCTCTGCACCATGCCCGCGCGACCGCTGGCGGTTTTCTGGTTACGCAGTTTTTCAGCCAGCTGATACGCCAGCTTGTGCGCTTCTTCGGCCACGTTTTGCGGCAGACGTGCCTGCTCCAGTAGCATTGGCACCGCGTCGGTTTCGGCCCGACGCCAGGCGGCGGTAATGGCCGACCGGGTCACCGACTGCGGCAGGATCTGCTCGGCAAATTCGAGGAACGGCTGTGGCGTTTCCTCAACCTGAATCACGCCTTCGTCGCTTTCATTTGCCGCACCAGAGAGCAGGGCAGGCAGTTCCGGTAACGCTTCGTCGTTTTCCAGCTTTTCCAGATAATTAAAGATCGCTTGTTTAATCAGCCAGTGCGGCGTGCGGTCAATGCGGGTTGCCGCGCTTTTAATGCGTTCGCGCGTGGCGTCGTCCAGTTTTACGCCCATGGTGGTGCTGCCCATGCCAGTTACTCCCATTGTTCTTTGCTGCTGCGTTATTGAGTTGCACAGAAATATCTATCATGTTGCAACTTTGTGCAACCGTGTTAAGTGTGACCTGGCCAGCAATCAGGAAAAGCAATGACCTGTTAAATCTTTTTAACATTGAAAAATGAACATCGTTATTGTGAAGAAGCCCGGTTTTATGCGGCGCTTAACACTTTTGCAGGGTGCAACCGATAAAAGCGTGAGCGAGTGCAACCTATAGGAAATTGATCCTGTTGACGGGATGTATTATCTGTAAATGCAGTGTTAAATCGTTTGTGAATAAATTCCGCATACGGCAGGATACGCACCGGCCGTAGCTAAGAACCCGATACTTCGTTCCGGTAAAGGGAAAAAAAACAGCGTTATTCTGGAGATTATTAATGGCTATCAGCACACCGATGATGGTGACCTTTTTGGTTTATATATTTGGCATGATCCTGATTGGATTTATTGCTTGGCGTAACACCAAAAATTTCGATGATTATATTTTAGGTGGCCGCAGTCTGGGCCCTTTTGTTACCGCGCTGTCTGCTGGTGCGTCCGATATGAGCGGCTGGCTGCTGATGGGGCTGCCGGGCGCGATTTTCATCTCCGGGATTTCCGAAAGCTGGATTGCCATTGGCCTGTGTGTCGGGGCATGGATTAACTGGAAGCTGGTGGCCGGGCGTCTGCGCGTGCACACCGAAGTCAACAATAACGCCCTGACGCTGCCGGACTACTTTACCGGTCGCTTCGAAGATAAAAGCCGCGTGCTGCGTATTATCTCCGCGCTGGTGATCCTGCTGTTCTTCACCATCTATTGTGCGTCGGGCATTGTGGCGGGGGCGCGTCTCTTTGAAAGCACCTTCGGCATGAGCTACGAAACCGCACTGTGGGCTGGGGCGGCGGCAACTATCCTCTATACCTTCGTCGGTGGCTTCCTGGCCGTGAGCTGGACGGACACCGTGCAGGCGAGTCTGATGATTTTCGCCCTGATCCTGACCCCGGTGATTGTGATTATCACCGTCGGCGGCTTCGGCGATTCGCTGGAAGTGATTAAGCAAAAGAGCATCGAAAACGTCGACATGCTCAAAGGCCTGAATTTTGTGGCGATCATCTCGCTGATGGGTTGGGGCCTGGGCTACTTCGGTCAGCCGCACATTCTGGCGCGTTTCATGGCGGCGGAATCTCACCACAGCATCGTGCATGCGCGTCGGATCAGTATGACGTGGATGATTCTGTGTCTGGCGGGTGCGGTCTCGGTGGGCTTCTTCGGTATCGCCTTCTTTAATACGCACGCGGATCTGGCGGGAGCGGTGAACCAGAACGCTGAACGGGTGTTTATCGAACTGGCGCAAATCCTGTTCAACCCGTGGATTGCTGGCATCCTGCTATCGGCGATTCTGGCCGCGGTAATGTCGACCCTGAGCTGCCAGCTGCTGGTGTGTTCCAGTGCGATTACCGAAGACCTGTACAAGGCGTTCCTGCGTAAAGGTGCCAGCCAGAAAGAGCTGGTCTGGGTGGGGCGTCTGATGGTGTTGGTGGTTGCGCTGGTGGCGATTGCTCTGGCAGCAAACCCGGAAAACCGCGTGCTGGGCCTGGTGAGCTACGCCTGGGCTGGTTTCGGGGCGGCGTTTGGCCCGGTCGTACTGTTCTCGGTGCTGTGGTCACGTATGACCCGCAACGGAGCACTGGCGGGAATGGTGATTGGGGCTGTGACCGTTATCGTCTGGAAACAGTTCGGTTGGTTGGGCCTGTATGAAATCATCCCTGGTTTCATCTTTGGCAGCATCGGGATTGTGGTCTTTAGCCTGCTGGGCAAAGCCCCGTCGGCGACGATGCAACAACGCTTTGCCGAAGCGGATGCGCATTACCATTCAGCGCCTCCGTCACGCTTACAGCCTGAATAAGCGTCCCTCCTTCACAAGCCCGCGTCAGCGGGCTTTTTGCTTGCTAATTACCTGAAAATGCGCTGATATCTTCCAGCAAAAAACAATGAGGATAGCAGGCAATGACAAGCAACATGAAAATGGGATACGCCGCCATCGCGTTGGCGTTCGCCCTCAGCGGGTGTACGGCACCCTCGCAAAAATCAGGCGCAGACACGCAAAGCTGCAAAGCGGAAAACCAGATGCAGCAAACCACGCTGTTCTTCGGCCTGAGCCGCCCGGCCGGGAAAGACATCACGGCCCAGGAGTGGCAGCAGTTTGTTGATAACGACGTCACGCCGCGCTTCAAAGACGGCCTGACGGTGTTTGATGCGCGCGGACAGTGGCTCGGCAATAACGGCACAGTGGCGCGTGAGCAGAGCAAGGCGCTGATGCTGATTCATGGCAAGGATGCGCAGAGCGAAAGCAATATCGAAGCCCTGCGTGGGGTCTATAAATCCCGCTTTGCGCAGGAATCGGTGATGCGCGTTGACCAGCCGGTGTGCGTGCAGTTCTAAAGAAAATGGCGGGAAATCCCCCTGAGGGACTCCCGCTAATTATCAGTAAACCCGCACCATATTAGACCTTATCAACCCAGCCATGGGCTTCATTGATAAAGTGCTGTACCGCGCTTGAACGCTCATCAATCCTCGAAATCAATAACAAATCACTGACCATTTCCGGTTGTGCTAAGGGCACAATCCGTATCCCGGGCATGGTTAAACCCGTGACTGTTTCAGGCACGATACTCAGTCCAATCCCTGCGGCTACCAACCCGGGAATACTCATCAACGACGGGACGTACATTATGTTCTCGGGATGCAAGTGATTTTGTCGGCACGCCTGTAGGGTGTGTGAGGTCAGGCCGATGCCCGCAGCGTCTTGCAAAAACACGAATTTCTCATGGCGCAGCGTCGACAGGTCGCCAGTAAAACTCTCCGCCAGTTCATGGTTGTCTGGGATGAGCAAAACCAGCCTGGACCGGCTGAATTGATGGGTCCGCAGACGGTCCGGTAGGTGATCTTTAAACACCCTGGCAAAGGCCAGGTCGAGGGTGTGGTTCAGCAACATGTCGAATTGCGTGCTAATACCCGCGTCCACCAGCGACACTTTGACTTCCGGGAAGGAGCTGAAGTAATGCCGCAGTAATTGCGGAAGATGGGCCTCGAACAACGCTGAGTGATAGCCGATATTGAGTTCGCCCACCTCTCCACGCCGGGCTCTCCCGGCAGCGGCTATCGCCAGTTTACTGGACTCGATGGACTGCCGTGCATGGGGCAAAAACGCCTCGCCGGCAGCGGTCAATACCACCCCCCGGTTTTCCCGGCGAAACAGAGCCAGACCCAGCTCGGACTCCAGTGTTCGCATTAATTGGCTCAGTGCTGGTTGCGCAATGCCCAATTGTTCGGCCGCCTTGCTGAAGTGCTGCAAATCAGCGGCGACAGTGAAGGCTTTCAAATGACGCAGTTCCATGGTCCACCTTAATAAGGTTAGCTTATCGATTTATCGTAATTTTGATAATTATTCTGTAGAGGGGATGCGCTAATGTCTATTTACTTCGACGTTTCTTGCCCGCCCTATGCCGGAACGGAGTTGTATGGAAATCCTACCTGCACGCATAAAAATAAAGGACAAACACCTCTATGAACACAACAAGCAACGAGAGTCATGATTTACATATGCCCCGAAAAGCCGTGACCGCCGCAACCATTGGCACTGCTTTGGAATGGTTTGACTTCACGCTGTATGGCGCGGTTTCAGCCACCATTCTACCTAAACTGTTTTTCCCGGCGATGGAACCGACCGCTGGCCTGCTCGCTTCGCTTGCAACCTTCGGTGTGGGTCTGGCTGCTCGCCCGCTGGGGGCGATTACCTGTGGCTACCTCGGTGACAAATTGGGCCGCCGCAACCTGATGCTGGCTACCGTCACCCTGATGGGGCTGGCATCAGTACTGATGGGCCTGTTGCCGACTTATGCGCAGGTTGGCATTTGGGCTCCGATCCTTCTCGTTCTGCTGCGGATCATTCAAGGCTTCGCACTGGGCGGTGAGTCGACCGGGGCACAACTGATGGCGCTGGAGCACGCATCTCCAGACCGACGCGGACGTTATTCGGGGCTGCTCGGCTTGTGTTCACCTCTGAGTCAGATATTAGCCAACGGCGTATTGATGGGGCTGGCCGCGACACTTTCAAGCGAACAGTTCGAAAGCTACGGATGGCGAATCCCCTTCGTCATGAGTTTCGTACTGGTGGTGGTGGCAATCTTTATCCGGCTGAAAGTTGATGAAACCCCGGCATTCATCGCCTTGAAAAAGACCCCGGTCAAGCAGGAACAAAGCCCGCTCAAATCTGCTGTGAGCAGCCACTACAAAACCATCCTGCGCCTGATGTTTTTCTTCTGCTCGCCAGCCGCGCTGTTCTATTTGATAGTGATCTTCTCCCTCAGCTATCTGACCAAGCACCTGGGTTTTAGCCAGTCGACAGGCTTTATGTCATTGATGGTGGCTAACATGTGCGCGATTTTCGGCGCGCTGGCGGGGGGCTATTTGTCAGATCGATGGGGCCGTAAAAAGGCGCTGGCGTTTGGTTCATGCATGACATTGCTGATCCTGTTCGTCTATTTCCCGATTCTTAATACGCTCAACGTCGCCGCCATCATGGCCATCATGGGGTTATTTTTGGGCTTCACCCAGTTTCAGAGCGGTATCCAGCCAGTGGCCTTCGCTGAAGGGTTCCCGACCCAGGTCCGTTATTCGGGTTCCGCACTGGCTTACACCGGCGCCAACCTGCTGATCGGTGGTCCGATGCCAATGATTGCCGTGTGGCTGATGAGTCAGTCGAACAACTCGCCGTGGCCTTTGGTGACGCTGTGCGCCGTAATTAATCTGATCTCGCTGGCCATGATCCTCATCGGTCCTGAAACCCGTGGCATCAACCTGAATACCGTTGCAGCACCCGACACGGATGCGACTCCCGCTCAGCCATCTTTTCAAATAACACAACAGGACGACCATGAACCGCACCGTCTTCATCCTTAACGGCCCTAACCTGAACTTGCTGGGTCGTCGTGAACCGCACATTTATGGGCACACCACGCTCGAGCAGATACGCCAACGCAGTGAACAACTGGCCGGAGAACTTGATTTGGTATGTGATTTCCGCCAGACCAACCATGAAGGCGTGATGGTTGACTGGATTCAAGAAGCCTTCGAGGAGGGGGCTGCCGTGATTATCAACCCGGCTGGCTTCTCGTTTCATTCGATTCCGGTGCTTGATGCCCTGAAGGTGATCCACACGCCGCTGATTGAACTGCATTTGTCGAACATTCATGCACGGGATGAACTGCATCGACACTCAATTATGTCTGGTGCGGTCAACGCAGTGATTTGCGGCATGGGAGCGGAGGGGTATTCTTTGGCCATCCGGGCCGTTAACGACCTGCTGCGCCGTCAGGAGGACAACAACTAACAATGCTCTTCGCGAGTGCTGACCCGGCGGTCTCTTGGCAGATTATTGCCAGAGCCGCCGGGCAGTTATCTGCTTACAGGAACAACCCGGCAAAGCTTGCCGACAGCAAACTTACCAGCGTCGCGCCGTACACCAGGCGCAGACCAAAGCGGGATACCGCGTTGCCCTGTTTCTCGTTCAGCCCCTTAATCGCCCCCGCCACAATGCCGATAGAGGCAAAGTTCGCGAACGACACCAGGAACACCGACAGGATCCCTAAGCCGCGCGGGGTCATCTGGGCGGCAATTTTTTGCAGCTCGATCATCGCCACAAACTCGTTGGCCACCAGTTTGGTCGCCATGATGCTGCCCGCGTTCAGCGCATCGCTGAGTGGAATACCAATCAGCCACGCCAGCGGATAGAAGACGTACCCGAGGATCTGCTGGAAGCTCAGGCCGAATACCGTGGAGAACAGTGCGTTCACCGCGCTAATCAGGGCAATAAAGCCAATCAGCATCGCCAGAATAATCATCGCCACTTTGAAACCGGCGAGAATATATTCCCCGAGCATTTCAAAGAAACTCTGCGATTCGTGCAGCTTCTCGAGTTTAATTTCCGCTTCGGCATCCGGGCGCGTCGGGTTAATCACCGACAGGATAATGAAGGTGCTGAACATATTGAGGATCAGCGCCGCGACCACATATTTCGCGTCGAGCATGGTCATGTACGCACCGACAATCGAGAGCGATACCGTCGACATCGCGGTGGCCGCCATGGTGAACAGACGACGAGAGGAGAGATCGGAGAGCACGCCTTTGTAGGCAATGAAGTTTTCCGATTGGCCGAGGATAATCGAACTCACTGCGTTAAAGGATTCGAGCTTGCCCATGCCGTTGACTTTCGACAGCAGCGTGCCAATGACCCGAATGAAAATCGGCAGAATACGCCAGTGCTGGAGAATACCGATCAGCGCGGAAATAAAGATAATCGGACACAGCACGCCTAAGAAAATAAACGCTAGGCCTTTATCACTCATGCCCCCGAAGACGAAGTTACTGCCTTCTGCCGAGAATTTAAGCAGCGATTCAAATACCCCCGACACGGATTTAATCAGGACTAAACCGCTTTCGGCGTGCAGGAAAAAGAACGCCAGCGCAATTTCAATAATAACGAGCTGCGCGATATAGCGAATACGGATTTTTTTGCGGTCAAAGCTGACCAGCCAGGCAAGGGCAAGGATAACCACCAGCGCCAGCAGGAAGTGAAGAATATTGGCCATTTCAGTCAATTTACAGGTAAACGGGAGGCATATTTAGCCACAGCGCAGCGGCAGCGTAAACGATTACCTGTTAATAAGCTTATAGATTTTACTTCGCACGATAACGATAACCGCAGCAATCTTTTACAACCTGACATCATTCTCCGTACATTTCACTTGTGTTTCTTTGTGCCGTAATGATAATCACTATCACTCATATTTACGAAACTTTGCATCGATTGACTGCGGTTCACACTGAAGGGTTTCAGGCATGTTTGTTCCATTTCTCATTATGTTACGCGAAGGGCTGGAGGCAGCGCTGATTGTTAGCCTGATTGCCAGCTATCTGAAACGCACGCAGCGCGGCCGCTGGATTGGCGTGATGTGGATTGGCGTTGTGCTCGCCGCCGCCCTGTGTCTGGGTCTGGGCATTTTCATCAACGAAACCACCGGTGAATTTCCGCAGAAAGTGCAGGAAATGTTCGAGGGTATCGTGGCGGTGATCGCGGTGTTGATCCTGACCTGGATGGTGTTCTGGATGCGCAAAGTGTCGCGCAACGTGAAGCAGCAGCTGGAAGACGCGGTGGATAACGCGTTGCAGAAAGGCAATAGCCACGGCTGGGCGCTGATCCTGATGGTATTTTTCGCCGTGGCGCGTGAAGGCCTGGAGTCGGTGTTCTTCCTGTTGGCGGCATTCCAGCAGGATCTTGGCATCTGGCCGCCGCTCGGGGCGATACTCGGCCTGGCGACTGCGGTAGTGCTCGGCTTTATGATTTACTGGGGCGGGATTCGACTCAATCTCGGTGCGTTCTTCAAATGGACCAGCCTGTTTATTCTGCTGGTGGCGGCCGGGCTGGCGGCGGGGGCGATCCGTGCCTTCCACGAGGCCGGTCTGTGGAACCATTTCCAGGACGTGGCGTTTGATTTCAGCACCACGCTCTCCACTCACACGCTGTTCGGCACGCTGCTGGAAGGCATTTTCGGCTACCAGGAAGCGCCCAGCGTCAGCGAAGTGGCGGTGTACTTTATCTATCTGATCCCGGCGCTGGTGCTGTTCGCACTGCCGCCTCGCGCTGAAACACGTCCTTCCCGGACGGCGTGATAGGCACCATAACGATTGGCTTTTAGTTACAACATACTTTTTAAAAGGGATGGGTCATGACGATTAATTTCCGCCGTAGTGCGCTGCAGCTGGGCATGGCTGCGCTGTTTTCCTCCGCCTTTGCCTCGCAGGCCGCCGATATTCCGCAGGTGAAGGTCACGGTCACTGACAAACAGTGTGAACCGATGAACATCACCGTCAATGCGGGCAAAACCCAGTTCATCATTCAGAACCATAGCCAGAAAGCGCTGGAGTGGGAAATCCTCAAAGGGGTGATGGTGGTAGAAGAGCGTGAAAATATCGCCCCGGGCTTCACCCAGAAAATGACCGCCAACCTGCAGCCGGGTCAGTATGAAATGACCTGCGGCCTGCTGACTAACCCGAAAGGCACGCTGGTGGTAAAAGGTGAGGCCACTGCGGATGCGGCGAAAGCTAACGCCGTGCTGAGCCTCGGCGATGCGATTGCCGCCTACAAAACCTACGTGACCGCCCAAACCGCCGAACTGGTAAAAGGCACTCAGGCCTTTACCGACGCGGTGAAAGCGGGTGATATCGAAAAAGCCAAATCCCTTTATGCCCCGACGCGTCAGTACTACGAGCGTATCGAACCGATCGCGGAGCTGTTCTCTGACCTCGACGGCAGCATCGATGCCCGTGAAGACGATTATGAGAAGAAAGCGGAAGACCCGAAATTCACCGGTTTCCACCGTCTGGAGAAAGCCCTGTTTGGCGATAACTCCACCAAAGGGATGGACGGTTATGCGACCCAGCTGAACAGCGATGTGCAGGAACTGCAAAAACGCATCAGCGACCTGGCCTTCCCACCGTCAAAAGTGGTCGGCGGTGCAGCGGGCCTGATTGAAGAAGTCGCCGCCAGCAAAATCAGCGGAGAAGAAGATCGTTACAGCCATACCGACCTGTGGGATTTCCAGGCCAACGTTGACGGTGCGCAGAAAATTGTCGACCTGTTGCGTCCTCAGTTGCAGAAAGACAACAGCGCGCTGCTGGCGAAAGTGGACGCCAACTTCAAGAAAGTCGACACCATTCTGGCGAAGTACAAAACCAAAGATGGCTACCAGACTTACGACAAGCTGACCAACGCTGACCGCAATGCGCTGAAAGGGCCAATTACGACGCTGGCAGAAGATCTGGCCCAGCTGCGTGGGATCCTCGGACTGGACTAAGACGTTATGGCACAGAATAAACCGCACGACGTGACCGAGCCGTCCCGTCGTCGATTACTGAAAAATATCGGCGCGCTGGGAGGCGCGCTGGCTCTGACCGGGGGTTGCCCGGTCGCCCATGCGACGAAACCGCACAGCGCGCCGGGGACGCTATCGCCGGATGCCCGGATGGAAACTCAGCCGTTTTATGGACTGCATCAGGCCGGCGTGCTGACCCCTCAGCAGGCCTCGATGATGCTGGTGGCCTTTGACGTGCTGGCGAGCGATAAGGCTGACCTGACGCGGCTGTTCAAACTGCTGACCGACCGCATTGCCTTCCTCACTACCGGGGGGCCTGCGCCGGATACCCCGAACCCGCGGCTGCCGCCGATGGATTCCGGCATTCTCGGGCCATATATCGCCCCGGATAATCTGACCATCACCGTGTCAGTGGGCCAGTCGCTGTTTGATGAGCGCTACGGCCTGGCGCCGCATGCGCCAAAAAAACTCCAGCGCATGACCCGCTTCCCGAATGATTCGCTGGATGCGGCGCTGTGCCATGGTGATCTACTGTTGCAAATCTGCGCCAACACCCAGGACACGGTCATTCATGCCCTGCGCGATATCATCAAGCATTCGCCGGATTTACTGAGCGTGCGCTGGAAGCGAGAAGGGTTTATCTCTGACCACGCTGCGCGCAGCAAAGGTAAAGAGACCCCGGTGAACCTGTTGGGCTTCAAGGATGGCACCGCCAACCCGGACAGCCACGATGCGAAGCTGATGGACAACATCGTATGGGTGACGCACGGGCAGGGTGAACCGGCCTGGGCCACCGGCGGTTCCTACCAGGCGGTGCGGGTGATCGCCTTCCACGTCGAGTTCTGGGACCGCACGCCGCTGAAAGAGCAACAAACCATTTTCGGGCGTGATAAGCATTCCGGCGCCCCGCTGGGGATGCAGCACGAGCACGATGTGCCGGACTATGCCAAGGATCCTGCCGGGGAGGTGATTGCCCTCGACAGCCATATTCGGTTGGCGAATCCGCGCACCCCTGAAACCGAATCCAGCCTGATGATGCGTCGTGGCTACAGCTATTCGCTCGGCGTGACTCATTCGGGTCAGCTGGAGATGGGGCTGCTGTTTGTCTGCTTCCAGCACGATCTTGAAAAAGGGTTTCTGGCTGTACAGAAGCGGCTCAACGGCGAGGCGCTGGAGGAGTACATCAAGCCGATTGGCGGCGGGTACTTCTTTGTGTTGCCAGGGGTGAAAGACCGCACCGGTTATCTCGCGCAGGGCCTGTTGGAAGCCTGATATTCTGTCCTGCCCGCCCGGGCAGGATAGCTTCGGTTGCCCTTAGGTAAAAAATATGTTGCATTTATGATAATTCATGATGTACTTATTACATCAGCGGTAGTTCCCGGCAGTGCGTGAAAGTCGTCACTTAGGAGATCGCGAATGGGTGGGTCCTGTACCGGACATAATAAACGTAAAACCAACCGCACCAGCCAGCGCGGAGGCCTCACCTCCGGCAGCGATTTCTTCGCCACAAAATTCCTCTCTTTTACAGCAACCAATGAGTTCACCCACGATGTGATGCGCGGTGCGCGTAGTCGCGTCATCACGTCTGTTCAACCGGCAAGCAATGGCTTAGAAGGAAGCCAAACCTCAGACGTTAGTGCGCATAATCGTGTCGAATCGGACACGTGTAATGTTGACCAACAACTCAAGGTGCTATCCATGGGAAGACAAAAAGCAGTGATCAAAGCTCGTCGTGAAGCAAAACGTGTGCTGAGACGGGATTCACGCAGTCATAAACAACGTGAAGAAGAATCGGTCACCTCGCTTGTGCAGATGAGTGGCGTAGAAGCAATTGGCATGGCAAGGGACAGTCGTGATCATTCTCCAATTGAAGCGCGCAATGACGCTCAGGCGCACTACCTGAATGCTATCGAGAGTAAACAGCTGATTTTCGCCACCGGCGAAGCGGGGTGTGGGAAAACCTGGATCAGCGCAGCGAAAGCGGCAGAGGCCCTTATTCATAAGGATGTGGAGAGGATAATCGTTACCCGTCCGGTTCTGCAGGCCGATGAAGATCTTGGCTTCTTACCCGGAGACATATCCGAGAAGTTCGCTCCGTATTTCCGCCCGGTCTATGACGTACTGGTCAGAAGGCTGGGGGCGTCCTTCATGCAATACTGCCTGCGCCCGGAAATTGGCAAGGTAGAGATCGCGCCGTTCGCCTATATGCGCGGACGTACATTTGAAAACGCGGTTGTGATTCTGGACGAGGCCCAGAACGTGACCGCAGCGCAAATGAAGATGTTCCTGACGCGCCTCGGGGAAAACGTGACGGTCATCGTCAACGGTGACATCACCCAGTGTGACTTACCGCGGGGTGTGGTGTCTGGCCTGAGCGATGCGCTGGCGCGTTTTGAAGAGGACGATATGGTCGGTGTCGTTCGCTTTAACAAAGAGGATTGCGTGCGATCCGCGCTCTGCCAGCGTACGTTACACGCCTATAACTGAGTTTGGTTTGTCGATATCAAAGCCCGCGTATGCGGGCTTTGCTGTTTTTGGGATGTTTATCGCCTGATGGCGCTTCGCTTATCAGGCCTACGGGTTTTGTATACCCGGTCGGGGATTCTCATCCCCCTTGTCGGGAGAATATAAAAGAAAAAAGCCCGTACTTTCGTACGAGCTTTCATCTCGAATATGGCGGTGAGGGGGGGATTGATTCGCTACGCTCACCCTGCGGGCAGCCCGTCCGCAAGCGTCCGGTCTGTCCAACTGGCTGGCGCCAGTTGTCGAACCCCGGTCGGGGA